>JAGOLK010000076.1 GCA_017994115.1 Clostridia bacterium
ATCCGATTGGGTATAGATAAACTGGGAAAAAGGGCTGATGAGCTTATTAAGCTCATAAATAGGCATAATTACAACTACTACGTGCTTGACAAGCCGGAAATCAGCGATTATGAATATGATTTGCTCATGAAGGAGCTTATAGAGCTGGAAAACACATTCCCGGCTTTGAAGCGGGCCGATTCTCCCACCCAGAGAGTAGGGGGAGAGGTCCTTAAGGGGTTTGCGGAAGTCGTGCACAAGACCCCGAAGCTGAGCCTGAGCAATGTATTTGATGAAAACGACATAAGGGATTTTGATTACAGGGTAAGAAAGGCCGTAGGAGGCGACGTGGAATATGTTGTCGAATTGAAGATAGACGGGCTCACAGTGGTATTGAACTACGAGGAAGGCCGGTTTGTTCTGGGGGCAACGAGAGGTGACGGAATAAAGGGCGAGGATATTACTTCAAATCTAAAGACGGTAAAATCCATACCCCTGCTGCTTGAAGAGGAGGTTGACCTGGAGGTCAGGGGAGAAGTTTTCATGTCCAAAAAAGCCTTTGAAGAGCTGAATGCAAGGCGTGAAGAGCAGGAGGAGCCTTTGTTTGCAAATCCGAGAAATGCGTCGGCGGGCTCTCTGAGGCAGCTGGATACCAAAGTGACTGCAGGCAGGCCCCTGGATATATTTATATTCAATCTTGAAAGCATAGAGGGAAAAAACTTTGATACCCATGTGGAAACCTTGGAATACCTTAAGGAATTGGGCTTCAAGGTTAGCCCCTTCATCAGCGTGCACAAAAGCAGCGAGGAAATAATAGAAAAGTGCAAATACTGGGCTGACAAAAGAGGAGAGCTGCCCTTTGTAATTGACGGCCTTGTTATAAAGGTAAACAACCTCAGGCAAAGAGAAGCCATGGGATATACGACAAAAAACCCCCGGTGGGCGACAGCATATAAGTTCCCCCCGGAGACCAAAAAGACCAAAGTTAAGGATATTATAGTCCAGGTGGGAAGGACGGGAGCCATAACCCCTACTGCCGAGCTGGAGCCTGTAAGGCTTGCAGGGTCTGTTATCAGCAGGGCAACCCTTCATAATGAGGATTACATAAAGGAAAAGGATATAAGAGTCGGAGATACGGTATTAATCAAAAAAGCCGGGGATGTGATCCCGGAGGTCGTGGAAGTGGTCAGGGAGGACAGGGACGGATCCCAGCAGCCCTTCGAAATGCCGAAAAAATGCCCCGTTTGCCAGTCAGACACCATTAGGGAGCAGGGAGAGGCAGTGACCAAGTGTACAAACATTTCATGCCCCGCCCAGCTTAAAAGGGCATTATTTCATTTCGTATCAAGGGATGCAATGAACATAGAAGGGTTCGGGCCCCAGATAATGAGCCTGCTGATGGATAAAGACTTTATCAGGGATGCGGCCGATATATACCTGTTAAAGAATCACAGGGATGAACTTGTTGAAATAGAAAGAATGGGTGAAAAATCAGTACAGAACCTTTTGGATGCAATTGAAGCTTCCAAGGTAAACCCGCTGAACAGGCTTATCTATGCCCTCGGAATAAGGATGATCGGACAGAGGGCGTCGCAGGTTCTGGCAAATGAATTTGAAGATATCGAAGCCATGTTTGATGCGGACTATGAAAGATTGACCGGAATATCCGAAATAGGGGATAAAATGGCTGAAAGCATAATAACTTTTTTCAAGCAGGAGCAGAATATAAGATTAATAAGAAAGCTTCAGGAATGCGGTGTGAATACAAAGGGATCAAAAAAGGAAATAAAGGAAAATGAACATTTCAAAGGCAAAACCTTTGTACTTACAGGAGGGCTTGCAAACTTTACCAGGGAACAGGCGAAGGAAATAATAGAAAGCTTTGGGGGAAAAGTATCGGGAAGTGTAAGTAATAAGACAGATTATGTACTGGCAGGTGAAAATGCGGGTTCAAAGCTTGACAAGGCAAATGAACTCAATGTGGCTGTTATTGATGAGGATACCTTCAGAAGCTGGGCTGAAATATAGAAGATTAATACAATTAAAGTTCATAAAAAAATCAACAAAAGTTCACAAAAAATTCACAATACTCTGGTATATTAATATTTAAGATGTATATCAAATATACATCGATTAGCAGGTTTTAGGGGTATATCTTACAACAGCATAATCAAGACAGTGTTTCATCTCTGTTAAGTCATGGCAACGGATGAAACAGGGTTTCAAAGATTAGTTGTTATATTAGATTACTATTGAATTTGAACACCTGCTGATTTTTTTAAACAATTATAGGACATTTCAAGCATATCGAAGTATTTTTACTATTTGACGCCGGAATAACGGCAAGAAGGTTTGCATTACTAATATTTTATGTTCATAAAATATTTTCATTGTTGATTTAATATTTTTGTTAGGCTATTAATTTACATAGATGCCTAAAACTAAAATAAAGGGGGATGAATTATGAAAAAGTCTTTAGTTTTAGTACTGGCAATGCTGATGATCTTGAGCTTTGCATTATCAGCATGCGCACCGAAGGCTCCTGCAGAAACTCCCGGAGCAGAAACTCCTGCACCGGCTGCAGAACCAAAAATATTCAGAACCAACAATATGAGCGAGCCCGGCTCACTGGATCCGGCTCTGGCACAAGGAACTCATGAATCTTGGATACTTGACCATGCATTTGAAGGCCTTATGGCAAGAGATCCAAGCGGTATATCTGTACCGGGTATGGCAGAAAGCTATACTTTAGCAGATGATGAGGTTACTTATACATTCAAGCTTCGCGATGGAATCACCTGGTCAAATGGTGACCCTGTTACCGCATATGATTTTGAATTTGCATGGAAACGTGCATTGGATCCGGATTTGGCAGCAGATTATGCATTCCAACTCTATTATCTTAAAGGCGGGGAAGCTTACAATACAGGTGCAGGCTCTGTCAATGACGTAGGAGTAAAAGCTATTGATGATAAAACTTTAGAAGTTGTTCTTGCAACACCTACTGCTTACTTCTTGGAGTTAACATCCTTCTATACTTACTATCCGGTTAACAAGAAGGTTGTAGAAGCTAACGCCGATTGGGCAAAAAGTGCTGATACTCATGTGTCAAACGGACCTTTCAAATTAACAGGATGGGAACACAATGCTACAATTACGTTGGCTAAAAGTGAAAACTACTACAATAAAGAAGCCATTAAGTTAGATGGTATTGAGCTTGCAATTATTGCAGATGAAAATACCGCTTGGCAGAAATATTTAGGCGGAGAATTTGATTTCCTTACTCCTCTGCCACAAGCAGTTACTGCACAGTTAAAAGCTGAAGGCAATCCTGAACTGGTAATCGGCGGAGAAGTCGGAACATATTATTATAACCTTAATAATAAATTAAAACCCTTTGACAATGCTAAAATAAGAAAAGCTTTGTCCTTGACTTTGGACAGACAGACAATTTGCGATAAGATTGCCCAGGGTGGACAGCTTCCGGCAGAGGGAGTTGTTCCTTTCGGAATGCTTGATGAAAACAACAAGGAATACAGGGACGGCGCAGGTAAATTAGTAGAGTATAATGTGGAAGAAGGAAAGAAACTGTTTGCCGAAGGTCTGGCTGAAACAGGCTTCAAGGTTGAAGATTTCAGCAAATTCACCCTTCTTTACAATACCTCTGAAGCTCATAAGATAATAGCTCAGGCAGCTCAGGAAATGTGGAGAACAAATCTTGGTATCGAACTTACACTGGAAAACGTTGACTTCCAGGTTAAGCTTGACAGAGAAAAAGCCGGAGATTTTCAGATTTCACGTGCCGGATGGATAGGCGACTATATTGACCCGATGACTTTCATGGACCTGTGGTTATCCGAAGGTGCCTTTAACGATGCAAAATACAACAATCCGGAATATGACAGATTGATTAAAGAATCAAAAGCAACTACAGATCAGAAGGTTCGTATGGAAAACATGCGTAAAGCAGAGCAGATGCTAATGGAAGCTATGCCGGTAGTTCCGGTATACTTCTATACTCAGCCATATGCTCAGAAACCATATGTAACCGGCGTATTTAAACCGCTTAACAGGTATCCTATATTCACATTTGCAGATATGGATATGAGCAAAAGATAAAATAATCTAAATTTTTATAGAAGATCGATGGGCTGTTTATATACAGCCCTCGGTGTTCTTTTTATTAATGGCAAAGATTAATGGTAAAGGAGGTAAAGAATGAAAAAGTATTTAATAAAAAGGGTTCTGATGTCTGTTGTTACAATTTGGGCGATCATTACCATAACCTTTGTATTGATGCATTCTGTTCCGGGTAATCCTTTCAGACAAGAAAATAAGATGCCTAAGGTAGTATACGAAAATCTTTTGAAAAAATATGGATTGGACAAACCATTAAGTGAACAGTACTTCATATATTTAGGGAAGATAGTTAAGGGCGATTTTGGTGATTCTATGAAATCAAGGGTTGAAACAGTAAATGATATGATTAGAAGGGGCTTCCCGGTATCTGCGGTAATAGGTGCTGAGGCCTTATTGATAGCTATAATATTCGGCCCGGCATTAGGGGCGATTGCCGCCTTGAATCAGAACAGGTGGCCGGACTATTTATCTATGATAATTGCTATTATCGGTATTTCTGTACCAAGTTTTATAATGGGTACAGTATTTATACAATTTCTGGCCCGAAATATAGAATGGCTGCCTATTGGAGGATGGGGAAGTTTCAGGCATTCAATTTTACCATCTCTTGCCTTAGCCCTTATGCCCTTGGCTCAGCTTGCCAGGTTTATGCGCTCAAGTATGCTGGAGGTTATGGGACAGGATTATATAAATACTGCCAAATCCAAAGGAATATCCAAAGCTACGGTTGTATTAAGGCATGCTGTAAGAAATGCCATACTCCCTGTTGTCTCAGTTTTAGGTACCGTTGCAACCAACCTTTTGGTCGGTAGCTTTGTTATAGAAAAAATATTTGGTATCCCGGGTCTCGGAATGTTCTTTATTATTTCGATCAATAATAGGGATTACCCTTTGATTATGGGAACTACAATCTTTTATGCCATTATTTTAATTGTTATGTTATTGATTGTGGACATTGCTTATATGTTCATTGATCCAAGAATAAAGCTTGCTAAGGAGGGGCGATGATGATTACTGAATTTGAATATTCACCTGAGCTATTTGAATTAGCATCAAAAGAAGATAGAAATGCAGAAAAAATACGTCGTCCCAGCATAAAATATTGGCCGGACGTATGGCGCAGACTGAAATTAAATAAATTAGCCATGGTAGGTTTAAGTCTTATAGTTTTTTTTGGTATTATGGCGTTTGTGGGTACTCAAATTAATGGATATACATATTTTGAACAAAACTATTCATTGATAAATGTGCACCCTGACAGCGTCCACTGGTTTGGAACTGATGAGTTAGGAAGAGATTTGTTCACAAGAACCTGGTTTGGTGTCAGATATTCCTTATTCATAGGAGTTGCGGCAGCTTTTATTGATTTCTCCATAGGAGTATTGTATGGAGGTATTGCAGGTATTACTACCAGAAGAATAGATGCTGTAATGATGCGTATTGCAGAGGTTATATACAGTATTCCCTACTTATTAGTGGTAATCCTTATATCAGTTGTGTTTTCTGCAGCCGGCCAAGGAAGTTCAATGTTTGTTTTGATTTTGGCACTGTCTTTGACAAGCTGGGTACCTATGGCTATACTCGTCCGTGGGCAAGTGCTTCAATTGAAAGAAAGCGAGTATTCATTGGCTTCAGAATCCCTGGGGGCTGATAAGAAATGGATATTGAGGAAGCATATTATACCAAACACTCTTGGACCAATATTGGTTAATATTACTTTATCAATACCCAGAGCTATTTTTGCAGAAGCTACCTTGGGCTTTATAGGTCTCGGACTTCAAGCACCTAAATCAAGCTTGGGAACTTTGGCTAACAGCGGATTAGCGGGCCTTCCGGTGGGGAATTCTTATCAATTATTCATACCGGCGATATTTATTTCACTGATTATGTTTGCTTTTAATGTCTTAGGCGATGGACTTCGTGATGCTTTGGACCCAAGACTGCGAAAATAGAGAGAGGTGGAAATATGGAAAATGTACTAGAAGTAAAAAATTTAAAGATATCCTTCCAGACCTTTTTTGGCGAAGTTGAAGCTGTTCGAGGTATCACGTTCAGTGTAGGCAAGAAAGAAACCTTAGCTATTGTTGGAGAATCAGGCTGTGGGAAGTCTGTAACAGCAAATGGTATTATGCAGCTTCTGCCTAAGCCTCCGGCATTTTTCAAGGGAGGAGAAATACTATTCAACGGAGAAGACCTTTTGAAGAAAACGGAAAAGCAAATGCAGGCAATAAGAGGAAATAAAATATCAATGGTATTCCAGGACCCCATGACCTCTTTGAATCCAACAATGAAAATCGGATATCAGATAGTTGAAGGCTTAGTGAAGCATAATAAGATGAGTCGTGAAGAAGCTAAAAAGAAATCTATTGAAATGCTTGAACTGGTAGCAGTACCTCAGCCGGAAAAAAGAATAAACCAATATCCTCATGAGTTTTCCGGAGGTATGCGCCAGAGAGTAATGATTGCATTGGCTATGGTGTGCAATCCTCAATTGCTGATTGCCGATGAGCCTACCACAGCTTTGGATGTTACGGTTCAGGCCCAGATTCTGGAACTGATGAAGAAGCTTCAGGATCAGATGGGGATGTCAATAATCCTTATTACACACGATTTGGGAATAGTGGCCGACATGAGCGACAGGGTCGTTGTTATGTATGCGGGGCAGATATTGGAGGTAGGTTTGACTGATGAGATATTTGCTGCGCCGAAGCATCCCTACACAAGAAAATTGTTAGCCTCGGTACCTCGTTTGGATATGAGCAGGGAGGAACCGCTTTATTCAATAGACGGAACACCGCCGGATTTGTATGTTCCGCCCAAGGGCTGTTCTTTCTATGACCGCTGCAGTGAGGCCATGAAGATTTGCAAGAATAATATGCCGGAATTTGATGAGCACAGTGCAACTCATCAAAGCCGCTGCTGGTTGAACCATCCCATGGCACAAAAAACAAATTCAACGGATGGGAGGGAAGTATGATGACAGAACCTTTAATCTCTGCAAGAAATATAAAAAAGTATTTTGATGT
>JAGOLK010000077.1 GCA_017994115.1 Clostridia bacterium
ATGACTGCAAACTTCAGATGTTAGCATTCTATTTATATTGTATAATATTATAAAAAACCTATTATATTATAGCTTAAGCGCACGTGCAATAAATCAGCGGACGGATTAAGGAGGGTCAGTAATGGGCGCAAGGCAGAGAATTGACAAGATACTATCCAATATGGGGTATGGTACACGAAAAGAAGTAAAAGAACTGATTTCGGGCGGGCTTGTCGAAATAGACGGGATTGTTGTGAAGGAGCCGGGACAGCAGGTGATGGCTGATTCTCAGGAAATAAAGGTGGGGGGCCGTAAGCTCTTGTACAAGGATTTCATATATATAATGATGAACAAGCCCCAAGGAGTCATATCCGCCACTGAAGACAGCAGGGAGAGGACGGTTATTGACTTGCTGCCGGATGAATTCAAGGCCTTTAAGCCTTTTCCAGTAGGAAGGCTTGACAAAGATACCGAAGGCCTTCTTTTGCTTACCAATGACGGACAGCTGGCACACAGGCTGCTGTCTCCGAAGAAGCATGTTCCGAAGACATACATAGCAAAGGTTGCAGGGAGGGTAAGCGAGGAGGATGTAGAAGCTTTCGGCAAGGGGGTAATCCTGGAGGACGGGTACAAAACCATGGCATCAAAGCTTGAAATACTTGTAAGGGGAAGCATCTCACTTGTTGAGGTTACTATATATGAGGGCAAGTTCCACCAAGTTAAAAGGATGTTTCAGGCAGTCGGCAAGGAAGTAATATTTTTGAAGCGCATTTCCATGGGGGAGCTGAAGCTGGATGAGACTCTTGAACCGGGAGAATACAGGGAGCTGAATGAAGAGGAACTGAGAATACTGTCATGATTGATTTAAACTTGAGGTTGCATGTTTGTTAGATTATTGATAATATAATTAATTAGATATATATCGAATTACTTACATAATAAGCTTTGTTTAAAGGAGTGCTGCAAATGGCAATGGAAATATACGGAGAGTCTGACGAGCCTTTAGTAAGGATTGTGAATTCTCCGGTTGTCGAACTTATATGTGCTGTTCACCTGCTTACCGACGCTGCTCATCATCAGTATGAATTAAGGTGGTCGGAGGAGGTTCTGTCCGGATTCAAGCCGGAAGAGTTGAAGGCTTTGAATACCATTAAGCTGTTTTCGGCAGGCTGGATGAATATGTTGAATCTAATATTAGAAAGCGGCATACTTACATCAATACCGGAATTCATAGGGTACATTGAACGGCTCGATTTGCTGGACTTTTTTTATTTCTTATTAAATGAGGAAGTTGAGAGAACCAAGATACAGAAGGCATTTGCTGATAAAAAGGAGCGGTTCAGGATACAGGAAAAAATAAAATGGGCAGTAGAAGATAGCGAGCTTATGGAATTTTTTGAATCTCCCGAGAAGATAAAAAGAGATACTATAAATACATTTAAAAGAGTTTATGCCCATGATTTTATGGCAAAGCTGGATCGGTGCAAGGAAAAAATGGAAGCCGGGATACAATATGTAGAAAGCTTTATAGGGAAAGACAGCGTGGAATCCGTCCTTGAAAAAATCTCCGGAAGATCGAGGAAATTGTTCACCGGATTTAGAGAATACTATATAATTCCTTCATATTTCATTTCACCCCAGAAATCCCTGAGAATATACTTTGGTGATAAGATATATGTGGTATTTGACTGCAGAGTGACCAGGGACAAGCGTGAGGCTTTATTGGAAGAGCTGTCTTCCGTATTGAAGATTATTGATGATAAGTCGAGGATGGAGATATTACGTATACTTATGAACAATAAAAGCTACGGGAAGGCTCTTTCCGACCTGGTAGGCCTTTCAACTCCTACTGTATCCCATCATTTGGACATTTTAAAGCAGGCAGGCTTAATCAAGGAAGAAAAAATTAGAAATATCAAATATTTCTATGCGGACAAGGATAAACTAAAAAAAGTAGTGGATGATATAAACAAGTATTTCTTTGGAGCAGAGTAGGGAAAATATGACCTTGTCATATTTTTCAGTCACGAGACGCGAGATACGAGACACGAGAGTGTGAGAAGAGCTCTGAAGCATTGGAATTGATCAAGAAGTACATGGGACGTTTCTCTGAGAGACGTCCCAATATATTTCAGTAAAATTTTTTCCGTGAAAAAGGAGATTTCAAGTTTTTGTTGTATATTAAACTAATGTGCTATGCAATTTTTCTGAGATATTGCAGAGGGAGTCGTGTTTATGAAAATCAGAGAAATAACCGAAAACATTGAAAAAAATAACCTCTCCAAGTATGCCTCTTTAAGTGTAAATTCCAAAGGGAGGCAGGCCTGGGAGGAAAAATGCGATATAAGAACCGATTATCAGAGGGATAGGGACAGGATACTGCATTCGAAGGCATTCAGGAGGCTTAAACACAAGACACAGGTATTCATATCTCCCGAAGGGGATCATTACAGGACAAGGCTGACCCATACTCTGGAGGTATCCCAGATAGCGCGGACCATAGCAAGAGGCCTCAGACTGAATGAAGACCTTACCGAGGCAATAGCTCTCGGACACGATCTGGGGCATACACCCTTCGGACATGCCGGAGAGAAGATACTGAATGAAATACATCCCGGAGGGTTCAAGCATAATGAACAAAGCCTTAGGGTTGTAGATATACTTGAGGGAGGAAAAGGCCTTAACCTGACTTATGAGGTCAGAGACGGTATTTTGAGGCATACAGGAGATATCAGGCCTGAAACGCTGGAAGGAAAGATCGTCAGCTTTTCCGACAGGATTGCATATATAAACCATGACATTGATGATGCACTTAGAGGGGGTATATTGGAAATGTCCTCACTTCCCGAGAAGTGTATTGCAATACTTGGAGATACTCACAAGAAAAGGATTAATACAATGATAACCGACATAATAACCCAAAGCATGGATAAAAATGAGATTCTGATGAGCAGTATGGTAAGACAGGCTACTGATGATCTTAGGGAATTCATGTTTGAGAATGTATATATCGGTTCGGAGGCCAAGGCGGAAGAGAAGAAAACCAGGAATATACTAAGCAGCTTATATGAATACTATGTGCAAAACCCTGAGGAAATGCCCATTGAGAATATCAGGGAAAATAGGGATGCAGATTATATAGATATAGAAAGACTTGCATGTGATTATATCGCAGGAATGTCCGACCGTTTTGCCATAAACAAATTTACCGAGCTGTTTATTCCATCTCCCTGGCGAGTATAGCAGGGAAATAATATCCATAAAATTTATTTATTTTGAAGGATATTAGGATTATTTGTCGAATAAAAATTATCTTGTTACGTTAATTATTATTAGAGGTATATGTATGAGAATACTGGTAGACGGGGACGCCTGCCCTGTTACGCATTTGATTGAGAAAATAGCAGCACGATATGGGGTCGGTGTTGTTTTTTTTCACAGCACATGTCATTACAGCAGCAATTCAAATGCTGCTGCGGAAAAAATAATGGTTGATAATGAATCACAGGCAGTAGATATGGCAATAATTAATAAAGCAGTAAAGGGAGATATTGTAGTGACAGGAGACTTTGGACTTGCATCCCTGGTGCTTGGGAAGGGAGCGAAAGCTATATCTTTCAGCGGGATGATATTTGATGAATCCAATATTGACCGGCTGCTTTTCGAAAGACATGTATCCGGAGTAATCAGGAGGAGCGGCGGTAGGACCAAAGGCCCCGCAAGGCGTACAGACAGTGACAACAGGAACTTTGAAAAATCACTCAGCTTTCTAATTTCACAAATTATGAAGGATATTTAAGATAAATGGAGAACTAATATATAAATAATTCATGATATCATATTTTACCGTTTGATTAAAGTAAAAGGTGGAAAAAAAGATGCTTTTCTCAGAAGATAAGATTTCTGAGATAATTGAGAAAAACGATATAGTGGATGTTATTTCAGAATATATGACATTAAAGAGGAGCGGCAGCAATTATATGGCCTTGTGCCCTTTCCATTCGGAGAAGACACCGTCTTTTAGCGTGTCGCCATCGAAGCAGATATTTAATTGTTTTGGCTGCGGTGTCGGAGGCAACGTAATAACATTTATCCAGAAAATCGAAAGAATTGAATTTGTGGAAGCGGTGAAAATGCTTGCTGAAAAAGCCGGGGTACAGCTGAAGGAGGACAAGGATCCCAGGCAGTTGGAAAGAGCCAGGGAAAAAAGAGCATTATACAGGGTAAATACTGAAGCTGCAAGGTTTTTCTACAGCAATCTGAATGCCGGAACCAAGGCTTTGGAGTACCTCCGAAGAAGAGGCTTGAGTGACGCAATCATCAAAAGATTCGGTCTGGGATATGCACCGGATGAGTGGCATGGGCTGATGAACCATATGAAAAGGAAGGGTATTGATACAGAGCTTCTTTTTAAGGCAGGGCTTGTTGTCAGGAATAAGGATGGAGAGAAATTTCACGACAAGTTCAGAAACAGGATAATGTTTCCCATAATAGATCTCAAGGGAAATGTTATTGCTTTTGGAGGAAGGGTGATAGATGATTCAAAGCCCAAGTATCTTAATTCACCTGATACACTTGTTTTTAACAAGGGTTACAATATTTACGGTTTGAATTTTGTTAAAAAGGTGCAGAACCTTGAAAATATAGTCGTAGTCGAAGGCTACATGGATGCAATTGCTTTGCATCAATTTGGAGTGGAGAATGCCGTCGCTTCTTTAGGTACAGCCTTTACAGAAAATCAGGCTAAGCTTTTGAAGCGTTTTTCCAATGAAATCATAATATCATATGATTCGGACCTGGCAGGACAGGCTGCGACATTGAAGGGACTGTCAATCCTTGAGAAGGAAGGCTGTGTGGTAAAGGTACTAAGCCTGCCTTCAGGAAAGGATCCCGACGAGTATATAAGGAAAGAGGGCATTGATGCTTTTAGAGATAGAATAAGGAAGAGTGTTTCCCTTATTGAATATCAGATTGAAAATTTAAAAAGGGGTTTGGACATAAATAACATACAGGACAGAATAAAATTTACAAAAGGGTTTTCCGAGATTTTGAAGAATGTTGTAAGCAATGTTGAAGTAGATGCTTATATCAGGAAGTATTCCAGTATTATGAAGGTCAATGAGGAGGCTCTGTATGCAGAGCTGAACAGGCTCAGGAAAAAGAATAAAAATGGAAATAATAAACATAATATATTAAATAGTATAAAAACCGAGCCGGAATTAAAAAAAGGAGAAATAACAGCAGAGATTTATCTTCTTAATATATGTATTTATTATTTCAAGAAAGTAAAAAATATTTTTGAGATTTTGAAACCGGCCGATTTTTCCAATGATATACATGTCAGGATTGCAGAAATCATCCGAAGAGCATATAAGGAGGATAAGGCAATAACTGCAGGTGAAATCATCAGTTACTTTGATAATGATGATGAAAAGTCAAGAGTCGCAGAAATCTTCAGCCAAAAACTGCCGGATTCAGATGTAGACGGGCTGATTAAGTCAAGCTTGGAAAAGATCAGACAATCGAAATTGGATAGAACGATTCAGGAAATGACAGAAAAAATGAATGAAATGTATCATGCAGGAAAAAAGGAAGAAGCCAATAAAATCTTTGTAGAGATTAAAGAGCTGCAGAAGAAGAAGAGGTAATATCCGGAAGGGAGGGGATACGGTGAAAACAGAAGAACTTAGAATGACATATGTAAAAGAATTGGTTGATAAAGGAAAGAAAAACGGATCGCTGACATATAAGGAAATAATGGACACTTTTGAAGAAGTGGAAATGGATCCTGAACAGATAGATAAGCTGTATGAATATCTTGAGACTAAAGGTATAGATGTGGTAGGAGCAATTGATAATGATATGGATATTCCGCCTCTTGATGAGGATGTAGAAGAAGTCGATCTTGATATAAGCATTCCGGAAGGTATTAGCATAGATGATCCTGTCAGAATGTATCTGAAGGAAATAGGGAAAGTGCCCCTGCTGAGCCCTGAGGAAGAAATCGATTTGGCAAATAGAATAAAGAAAAATGATTCCGAAGCCAAAAAGAAACTTACTGAAGCAAACCTTAGGCTGGTAGTCAGCATTGCAAAGCGATATGTAGGAAGAGGCATGCTGTTCCTTGACCTTATTCAGGAAGGTAATCTGGGGCTTATTAAGGCTGTTGAAAAGTTTGACTATACAAAGGGATTTAAATTCAGTACTTATGCTACCTGGTGGATTAGACAGGCAATTACCAGAGCTATTGCCGACCAGGCAAGGACAATTAGAATACCCGTGCATATGGTTGAAACAATAAATAAGCTTATAAGGGTTTCAAGGCAGCTCCTGCAGCAGCTTGGCAGAGATCCTATCCCCGAGGAGATTGCCGTTGAAATGGGAATGTCGGAGGATAAGGTAAGGGAGATTATGAAAATTGCCCAAGAGCCTGTTTCTCTTGAAACCCCTATTGGTGAAGAGGAAGACAGCCATTTGGGAGACTTCATACCTGATGAAGACGCTCCTGCGCCGGCCGAATCGGCAGCATTTACACTGCTTAAGGAGCAGCTTATGGAGGTACTTGATACTTTGACTCCAAGGGAGGAAAAGGTGCTGAAGCTGAGGTTCGGCCTGGAGGATGGAAGGGCCAGAACCTTGGAGGAGGTTGGCAAAGAGTTTAATGTTACCAGAGAGCGCATAAGGCAGATTGAGGCAAAAGCATTGAGGAAGCTTAGGCATCCAAGCAGAAGCAAAAAGCTTAAGGATTTCCTTGAATAAACAAAATTTACTGTTGACTTTCATAATGAAAGTTAGTAAAATAATATTTGTCAGTTTAAAGTTCCTCAATAGCTCAGTCGGTAGAGCATGCGGCTGTTAACCGCAGGGTCGTTGGTTCGAGTCCAACTTGGGGAGCCATTTTCGGGCCTTTAGCTCAGTTGGTTAGAGCAACCGGCTCATAACCGGTTGGTCCGGGGTTCGAGTCCCTGAAGGCCCACCATTTATTATGAGCATAAACCTGATACGAAAGTATCAGGTTTTTTACTATCCACCTATTTGTTTCCCCCGCCGGGAGACTTTTTTATTTCGCTTTCGCAATCCTGCTTCTCAATAATATTATTGACTGCTTTCATGGTTTCAA
>JAGOLK010000078.1 GCA_017994115.1 Clostridia bacterium
GTAGTAATAAAAGCTGACGGGCTTGCGGCAGGAAAGGGTGTAATAATAGCCCGGAACAGGGAGGAGGCAATCTCCGCCATTGATGATATGCTCACGGTCAGGAAGTTTGGCGAAGCGGGCTCAAAGATTGTCATCGAGGAGTTTCTTGAGGGCAAGGAAGCTTCGATACTTGCTTTTGTTGATGGAAAAGCTGCAGTGCCCATGGTAAGCGCCCAGGATTACAAAAGGGCATTGGACAATGACGAAGGGCTGAACACAGGGGGAATGGGCGCAGTATCTCCCGCATTCTATTATGATGAAAAAACGGCTGCTGTAGTGGAAAGGGATATAATCCAGCGTACTGTAGATGCATTGAAAGCAGAAGGCATTTGTTATAAAGGAGTTTTGTACTTCGGAATCATGATAACCGAGAAGGGCCCCAAGGTATTGGAATACAACGCCAGGTTCGGGGACCCCGAGTCAGAGGTTGTGCTTCTGAGGCTTGAAACCGATTTAGTAGAGATAATGAATTCGGTAATTGATGAAAAGCTTGAAGCTCAGAAAATCCACTGGAAAGAGGAGCAGGCAGTTTGTGTTGTAATGGCTTCAGGAGGATATCCGGAGCATTATGAAAAGGGCTATGAAATAGAAGGCCTGGATAAAGCCGCTCAAATTGACGGAGTAACTATTTTTCATGCGGGAACAAAAAAGGCTTACAGTAAAATTGTTACTGCCGGAGGCCGGGTACTTGTAATAAGCGCTATTGCAAAAAATTATGAAGAAGCAAGAGATAAAGCATATAGCGCAATTAGCAGTATAGCTTTTGAAAAAGCCCATTACAGGAAAGATATAGGTGCCAGTCTGTTAACTTGTTAACTTATTGTAAAGTCCCGAAGGGGACTTTATTTTTTTGCATATGAAATAATATTCTTTTCTGCCAGTATTTTGTGATTAATAATACACGTTTAAGTGACATATATCACATTCAAGTTTGTTTTCTGAGGATATAATAAAATCAAAGAAAAAATTTGGAGGTAAATAAAATGATAAGAAAAATTGTTAATATTGATGAAGATAAATGCAACGGCTGCGGGCTTTGTGTGCCCAACTGTGCTGAAGGTGCCATAAAGATAATAGACGGAAAAGCAAAACTCATAGCAGATAATCTTTGCGACGGCCTGGGAGCATGTCTTGGAGAATGCCCACGCGGTGCAATCACAATTACCGAAAGGGAAGCTGCCGAATTTGATGAAAAGGCTGTACATGAGCATTTGAAAAAGAAGGAAGAACACGCATGCAGCGGTCATCATGGACATCACCATCATGGGGGCGGATGTCCGGGAAGCATGGCAAGAGAAATAAGCAGACAGGATAATATTTCAAAAGCAGAAGCTGTATCCTCAGGAGATATAGAAGTAAAGATAAAGTCACAGCTGACACAGTGGCCGGTACAATTGATGCTGGCACCGGAAAAAGCGCCTTATTTTGAAAATGCGGATCTTTTGATTACTGCAGACTGTGTGCCCTTTGCATATCCCAACTACCACCTTGACCTGCTAAAGGGTAAGAAGGTTGTAGTGGGCTGCCCCAAGCTGGACGATATAGGCTATTATGTAGAGAAGCTGACAGGGATAATAAGAAATAACAATATAAACAGCGTAACGGTGGCATTTATGGAGGTTCCCTGCTGCGGCGGAATTGTAAGAGCAGCTGAAGCTGCATTGGAAATGTCAGGCAAGAATATTCCCCTTCACAAAGTAAGGGTCAAAATCAGCGGAGAAGCTGAGAAGCTCAGCTGAATCCGTTAAGATATAGGGCGGCCATTATCGGCCGCCCAGCTTATTTTTTAGGCTTTACGAATTTTATCATGAAAATACCTGCTCCAATTAGTATCAAATTGCCTGCTTTTAGCCCGGAATCGCTTTCAAGTGCGTTTATATTGGGTAAAGCATTGAAGTATCTGATTGGAGTCATTCTGATGTTTGAGTCCGATACTTTAATATAAACCGCATCACGTATATCGTAAGTAAACCCGTTTATTTTTTCTCCGTCAGGAAGCGTGAAAGCATAGTTTACAACATAGGTGTACCTGTTGGGTATTGCTTCGCCTCTTTCGCCACCCTGCCTTCGAATGCCGGTTATTACAGCAGTGTCCTTTTCGCCGGCAAATCCCAGGGAAATCCGCAGCAAGCCCAGGGCAATCATCATAACTGCAATAAGTATTACTAATAAAGGCCCGATTCTTTTTTTCAGACTGGTTCTGAACATGTGGCTATTCCCCATTTGCATTGAATTTGCTTAATATAATGTCACTAACCATTTGGAAGTTTTCGTCATTGCAGAACAAAGCGATTTTTTCCGCAAAACCCCCTTTAACAACTATAGATCTCGATTTGGGATACACCTTTACTTTTCCTATACTTTTCCATGCTATAAATACCGATTGCCTTGTTTGAGCCAGCAATCCGGCACCTGCTGCAGAGGGCCTTTTTGAAAACAGTCCGATGATAATGAGCAATGAGTTTACAATAAGGTTTTTCTTCGCTTGCTTTTTTTGAGTGTAGTTGAGGATTCCGTTCTTATCAATCAGATAACCGGCAGAGTATCTGCCCCCATATACAACCATGATAAACAGAAAACCTGCAATAAATAATAGGCCGATTAAGGTCAGGGGATATTTTATTCCGTCAGCGGAAACGTCGCCTCCTGAAGCAATAAAGAGAATGAGGATAAGCAGCCCGAAGGGAATTCCCAGGGCAATTCCCAGGTCCTTTAAAATCACATTATTTCTGAATATAGGTACATCAATTTCCCAATAGAATTTGGTTTGTTTATATTTGTCCATAACTATTTACCCCGCTAATTTTACCATGGATGAGTTCCAAAATTATTTTCAGTTGATAAATTCCGGAATAATACCTGTCTCCCGGCGGAATTTCTCAATGATATCCCGGAGTTCAGGTTCATTAATATTGCTATGCAGCAGTCTTATAGTTTTATACTTTTCTCCCTTACCATAGGCCAATAGGATATAATCATGTCCGATTTCAACCTTTTTCAGGCTGATTCCTTCGGTATTGAATTTAATTATCTTTGAATCAAGCAGAATTCCGAAACAGGATACAAAGATTTCAATAGACTTTTTCATTTTAGATTCGGATTCTGTTTCAGCCGCTTCAATATGAATGATTTTATTTTCTATTATCAGCCTTGCAAAGGCATATCTTCTGTATTCATTCAGGGAGAATCCCAAGAACAGGATAGTTGTCAAAATCGAGAATACAACAACTATATGTAAATACCCGGCAAAGAGCGTAAAGGAAATAAGAATCCCAAAACTGCTCAGCATCATATAAATCATAAGTTTATGTTTAATTGTATTCAAAGCGCTATCCCCCTTTAGGAATAAAGCTCCTCCCCTTTTTACGGAGAGGAGCTGATATTATCCATACTCAGGATTATTCTTCGTATACTATGACTGCTTCCTTGGTGCTGTTAATCCAGTCCACTTTGCAGTTGAGGTTCTCTGCTGCAAATCTTACCGGTACAAAGGTTCTTCCGTTCTTAGATACGGGGGCTACATCCATTTTCTGGCTGACTCCGTTTATTTTTATATCAGTTTTGTCCAACCACATTTCAACCACATTTCCTCTGGCTGTTAGTGTTATCTTACGTGTGTCTTGCTCCCATCCTATCGTGCCTCCCATGGCTTCCACGACGGCACGGATTGGTACCATTGTTCTTCCTGCAATGGTCATAGGTGAGGTGCTGCGTCCCGGGTCCACTTCCTGGATTACTCCGTCCACACTCATATTCGGGTTGTCAAGCTTGAGCATGATGAAGTGCTTAAAGCTTCCGGGCTTGTAGACCTGGCTGCCTGTTGTTACTGTATATGTGGCAATTGCAGCACCCAGTTTTTCATCTATTCCTTCGAAGGGTTTTGCTTCTGCGAGTACCGGCTTTACAGTGTAATAGTAAGTGGTGTTGGCTTCTATATTTACATCAGCATAAGAGGTGCCGGTTATATAAAAGTCAGTTACTGATATGCCAAGGTCACTTTTGGAGGTTGACCTGAACAGCCTGTATCCCAATCCGTCAGCAGGCTGCCACATTATCCTTGATCCGGATTCAAATGTTTCTGCATTGCTTCCTGCCGAATTGGCCTGAGTTGTTGTAATTACAGGTGCAGGAGATGTTGCTGCCGGTTTTGGTGCGGGAATAACCTCAGTAATACGCATGCTGCCATCCCAATTACTCCAGCTTCCTTCTGAACCGTAGCGCCATCTGCCGGTAAAGCTTTTCCCGTCGGCGGACATTGTAAGCTCCATGTCACCGGCATCGGACGGTGGTGAATAGGATGGGGACTCGGACCAGGTACCGGTAAAGACATTTCCGGATATTGTGCCGTTGATTTTTCCGCTGTCGTGGGTATAGGTACCTGTAACAGAAGCACCGTTTTGGGTTATTAACATTTTACCCCAGTTGCTGTCCCATTCCCCTGCCCAGGAGTAGGTACCAAGATCGGTAGTTCCTGATGAAATGGGAGCAGCATTTGCTGATGAAGTTTGCTTCCATTCATAGGTATACCTCACACCTACCGAACCCGGTGAGCCTGCATAAACTCCCACATAGAGGGAATGCTTATCTCCGGGGCGGCCTTCTCCTATGAAGTTCAGGGTCATATCTGCCGTAAAGGATTGTTGTGCCTGCGCATCTTGATTGTATCCTATTCCCGGATACTTTGCCGTGGTACCGTCAGCATAGGTTATTTTAGCAATTACCTTGCTGGCTGTGGCATATCCGATATCTATATCTTCCATGTCCATATGGAAGTAAGGATTGAAGCCGATGGAGTAATTCCCGTTCCTGTTGCTTATAACATTCTGTTCAAGCTTTAAAGTCACTGTCTGGTTTGGCATTATGGTGCTTGGAGGATTACTCCAGGTATATATTGCGTGCATATCTGTCGGGTTGTCATAGTCCTTTGATGCATATATACCTAAGCCGTAAGCCCATGCATACTGCAATTCTATAGTGTTGCCTTTAAGGCTGCCGTAAAAGCTATCTGCTTCAGGTACCGGATATTCGTGAGTATCCACCAGCACCCATGCATATCCTTCCTCTGCTGCCGAAACAACCGTTGTAAATCCCGCAGCCATACTAAAGAGCAGCGCAAGGACGGTGACTATTGATAGTAACTTCTTCATAATATAACTCCTTTCCGATATGTAAATATTAAGTATTCATCTATCCCAATATATCTGATATACTCAAAAAAGTCGTCACCCGAAATGGGTGATTACGTTGATTGCAGTAAAAAATCCCTCATATATAATAATGAGAGATATAGAATGCGTCATTAATTGTATTGCAGATTAGTGGGTTTCCTTTCCCGTCAGCAGCTTTATAAGCTCCGTTTTGCTCTGAATGTTGAATTTGGAGTAGATGTTTTTTATATGTGTTTTTACAGTGTTTTCACTGAGACAAAGTTCATCGGCAATCATCTTGTAGGTTCGGCCTTTGAGAAGCAGTGCTGCTATTTCGCTTTCCCGCTCGGTAAGCCGGCCGATAACTGTAAAATTCTCAATTGCTTTTTTCTGCTTCGATGGTTCAATTTCGCTCAAGGCCGTCAGGAAAATATGATTTTTCAAGAGGCCGGAAAGATGCCTGTGCAGCAGCGGAAGCAGTATGAGGACTATAAATACTACCACAAGCGCCAATACGGATGAGTCAATGCTTCCTGTATCCGAATCTGCAATAGTGCTTCCAAACATCCCGCCTATCAATACTCCGAAAACATTTGCAGAAAGCCCGATGCCAAGGATTTTTGCCGGATTATGGTGATAATCCAGCATTTCTCCCAGAATGCTCCACCAGAACAGGTCATATACTCCGCAGGCCCCCAGCATCAGGGTATCTATGATAAGATAGCTTGCGGCAGAACGGTCAAGTATCATAAAGCCCACAGATGAAAGGCCTATCATTGCAATGGCAACGTAGAGTATGTAGCTTCTGTTGGCCTTGCCGGAAAGGTTTCTGACAATATATAAGGCTATTATATAGGGTACAGCCCAATACCAGCTGACTAGCCACTCATGATGGGCAAAGGCGGGATTGATGACCTGATACATCAAGCCGGAATTAATGGTGATTATGACGATAAACAGGCATAAGAAGGCCAGAGGCTTTATAGGACTTACAGTCTTAATAGGCTGCTTTGTATGTATTTTTTCAGCTGTATTCTGATCCACAGCCAATTTAGTATGAAAAAACAATGATATTGAAAGCATGAGTATGGACAGTGCAAGCCCCAAATAAGAAGATATAAGGACGGCAGCAGTATTTATAATAACCATGAGGATATTTGAATAGATTAGGACATCGGCTATGATTTTAATTCGTTCATAGGAGAAAGCGAGCATTTTGAAGTAGAAGCCCCAGGCTGCCACGCAAGCACCGGACAGGAATGACAATATCAGAAGCGATATATGCCACATTATTGAAGGAATAAAGAAAAAAACTACAGTACCGAGTATACAAACAGGAATGGAAAAAAGCATTAAACCCTTTGCGGCTTTTGTTGATTTTATAAAAAATCCGCAGGCAAACAGACCGATAAAATGAGCTGCAATTGCTCCGAAGGTCAGCTCATTTACGTTAACATTATTAATACTTGCAATTGTAAGCAGTACCTGTCCCCCAAAGAGGAAGGACAGGAGCCATGAAGAAAAGGATGAAAAGGCAATAATTGTTTTACTGCGCTCATCTCTCAACAAAAATGGTACCCCCGGTCTTTATATAAATTAATGCTTTATGGATTAATTATACTTTGAAATGTGCATTATTCCAAGAGCAGCATCAGAAAATAATATAGAACACAGGCTGAAATTTTTTGCTGTGTTCTATATGGATTTTTATTTCCTATTTTGAATTCTTGTTTTTATTATTAATAATCTCCTCATGATTCATATAAGAATTTACCAGCTCCTCAGCCTGGGCTTCTTCATTGTCCGGATTATAATTTTC
>JAGOLK010000079.1:0-3217 GCA_017994115.1 Clostridia bacterium
TTATCCGGAAAGTGCTTTATTCTGAATTCTTTATCGCGTCTGTGCTCTTTGCCCATTTAATTCACCTCCTAAATATTTGAGGATAATAGATTTGATTTCCTGCATTGCTACTGAGCTATAAATCTATTTGCAGGAGATGTACCGGTGTCTGATGTTGTCTCCTACATATACCTCTGATATCATAATATTAAACTGCACAAATAATGTGACAGCTAAGTCTAAAAATATTAAATTTGGGTGAATTAAACGAAAAAAATGCGTTGTGAGACGCATTTTTAATGCCGGTTGGTTTTATAAAATGCATATTATACATTGACTGGATAATTCTTAAAATATATAATGAATATGTCAATCGAATACAATCATATGGTGCCCTAAGGGGTTAAAAGGGAAAGCGGTTCAAAGCCGCTGCAGCCCCCGCTACTGTAAGTGGGTATGAAATCCGACAAGCCATTGTACTGCGAGAAGGCCGGAGAGTAAGGAGATCCACAAGCCAGGAAACCTGCCTATGATACATTTTCTACCTTCGGAGGGAGGGGAGGAGGATTATTAAATTAATATTTCCCGCTCCGGCTCGATTAAGTTGGACAGCGGGTTTTTTTATTTCATACTGATTAAGGAGATGCATTATGGAGATTTTTGAAAGGACAGCGGCAGGAATCAGGCCCTCATATGAAGAAAGTAAGAAGGAAGCGGCGGAAAGGCTTGACAAGCTTGTAAAGCCCATTGGCAGTCTGGGAAAGCTGGAGGACATTGCGGTAAAGATTTCCGGAATAACCGGAAAACAAAAGAACAGTTTTGAGAAAAAGGTTACAATTATAATGGCGTCAGACAACGGTGTGGCGGAGGAAGGGGTAAGTGCCGCACCTCAAGCAGTTACCGCATTAATGACAATTAATTTTCTGAAGGGTATTACAGGAGTATGCGTGCTGTCTAAGCATGCGGGAGCGGATATCAGAGTTGTAGATATCGGAGTCGGAAGCGATTTGGAATATCCGGGGTTGATAAGCAGAAAAATTCGAAAAGGAACCTCCAATATGGTAAAAGGCCCTGCCATGAGCAGGGAAGAAGCGATATCTGCCATAGAGACAGGGATTGAAATGGTTTCACAGCTTGTAAAGGAAGGATACAGCCTGTTTGGAACCGGTGAAATGGGAATCGGAAATACAAGCACGGCAAGTGCTGTTGCAATGGCCTTCCTTGGCTGCAGCGCGGAAGAGGCGGTGGGCAAGGGCGTAGGATTGACGGAAGAGGGCTATGCCAATAAGAAGTCTGTAATTGAGAGGGCAATAAGCATAAACAAGCCGGATCCTTATGATCCAATCGATGTGCTTTCAAAAGTCGGAGGCTTTGATATTGCAGGTATGACAGGATGCTTCCTTGGAGCGGCATATTGCAGGGTGCCCATTGTTATAGACGGTTTTATCTCGGCGGCAGCTGCCCTGGCAGCATATAGGATCAACCCCCTGGTAAGGGATTACATTATTCCGTCCCATCTATCGGAGGAGCCCGGGTACATCCTGGTAATCAATGAAATTGGACTTGAGCCTATGCTGGATCTTAATATGAGGCTGGGAGAGGGCAGCGGCTGTCCCCTTGCCTTCAATATAATAGAGGCTGCGGAAGCAATCATATCAGATATGGCAACCTTTGAAGAGGCGACGATTAGGGATGACTTTTTAATTGATATAAGAAAATAAATGGCGATAAGCGGCGCAATACTGCGTTGTGCTTCGGATTCAATGTCCTCACGTATCTTAATGTACGCTCCGGGCATTTCACCTTGCACGCCTTGTCTTGCTTGCTTCTAGCCATTTATAAGTTTGTGTATGAATACTTATACTGATAAGGAGATAATTTGTTTATGGGGAAGGCAATTCTTATAACAGGCGGGGCCCGGAGCGGCAAGAGCAGTTACGCGGAAAAGCTGGCAAAGGGGCTTGGGGGAAATGTTCTGTACATAGCCACGTCAATACCCTTTGACGAGGAAATGAAACTGAGGGTAAAAAGGCATAAGGAATCAAGGCCCCGGGAATGGGATACCTTTGAAGGCTGTAAAGGGCTGGGAAGAGTGATATCTGAAAAGGGCAGCCAATATAAAGGGATATTGCTTGACTGCATTACTGTAATGGTGACCAACCTTCTCCTGGAATATACCGGTATGGAAGGCAATGATTGTTCAAATGAGGATTTTGAAAAGGCGGAAAAGGAAATAGAAAGAGAGATTGCGGAGCTTATGGCGGGTATCGGAAATTCAGAGGCTTCCGTTATAATTGTCACTAATGAGCTGGGAAGCGGGATTGTACCTGAAAACCCCTTGGCGAGAGCATTCAGGGATATTGCCGGAAGGATGAACCAATACATAGCTGAACGGTGCGATGAAGTTTATATCACTGTATGCGGAATCCCCCTGAAGCTTAAGTGATATGGAGGAACGGATTATGAGGATTTTTTTAATCACCCTGCAGTTCTTGACCAGAATATCTGTAAATAAGAATTTGAAGGCAACTGAAGAGGATTTTGCAAAGGGAGTTGTTTTTTT
Organism: Clostridia bacterium; assembly: GCA_017994115.1. GTDB lineage: Bacteria > Bacillota > Clostridia > Lutisporales > Lutisporaceae > BRH-c25. Next base: position 2,543 of record JAGOLK010000079.1, read on the forward strand.
CCCGATAGTAGGATTGATTATAGGTGCATTTAATCTGACGATACTGATAACTGCCTCAAACATCTTGGGAGGAGTATTCCCCGTGATATGCTGCCTTATTGCAGGTACTGCCATTACGGGAGGCCTCCATGCGGACGGCCTTGCGGACACCTGTGACGGTATTTTCTCATCACGGGACAGGGACAGAATGCTTGAGATAATGAGAGACAGCAGGATAGGCACCAACGGGACTATAGCCGTCATTTTTGATTACCTGCTGAGAATGTCGCTGCTTGCCATGCTGACAGGAAAGGCGCTTTACGGGGCAGTGCTGTTATCCCCGGTGGCAGCAAAGACCCTGATGGTATTGCTTATGAAGGCCTCGGCATATGCCCGTTCAGGCCCCGGCCTTGGAGGCCTTTATCTGGAGAAGCAGACCATGGGCGCAACGGTGCTTGCAGCAGCAATCGGTATTTCAATAATTCTGGGCTTTGGTCATATTTGGGGTTTGGTTGTTTTTGGCATTTGTACGGTTATATGCTTCCTGTACAGAAGCTTTATATATTCCAAGCTGCAGGGGATGACGGGGGATACCCTGGGAGCAGCAAATGAGATCTTGGAAGTGTCCTTCATCCTTATAACGGCAGTCATGGCAGGAAGGGGAATCATATGAAAGGCAGCAAGACTGAAATATAT
>JAGOLK010000079.1:3317-6884 GCA_017994115.1 Clostridia bacterium
CCAAGCAATGCTGCGGAAAGGGAATTAACATGGCGAAAAGGGAATTGAAGTCTAAGAGCCTGATGATACAGGGAACCGCATCCTCGGTGGGGAAAAGCCTGATGTGCACTGCAATCTGCAGGATACTTGCCCGGGATGGATATAATGTGAATCCCTTTAAATCTCAGAATATGTCTTTAAATTCATATATAACAATAGAAGGGCACGAAATGGGAAGGGCTCAGGTGATGCAGGCGGAGGCCTGCGGGAAGCTGCCCGAAGCTTGCATGAATCCTATACTTCTGAAGCCTGTGTCGGACAGGAAGTCCCAGGTTATAATTGAAGGCGGTGTTTATGCTGACATGGATGCCGTTGAGTATTTTAACTTCAAGCCAAGGCTTAAGGAGAGGATTTCAGACATTTACCGGAGGCTGGAGGACAGAAGTGATATTGTTGTCATAGAAGGGGCAGGAAGCCCCGCAGAGATAAACCTTAATCATGAGGATTTCGTAAACATGGGTATGGCCAAAATTGCCAAGGCTCCCGTGCTGCTTGTAGGAGATATAGACAGGGGCGGTGTATTTGCATCCCTTGCCGGTACAATGCTGCTTTTAAGCCCGGAAGAAAAAAAGCTTGTAAAAGGTGTCATAATAAACAAATTCAGGGGCAGCCCGGAGATATTGAAGCCCGGAATCAAGATGCTGGAAGAAATTATTAATGTGCCGGTGCTGGGGGTAATACCGTATTTCAGCATGAACCTGGAGGATGAGGACAGCGTTTCCGAATGGCTGAAGTCCGGGCCGGAGAAGGGCGGAGAGCTGGATATTGCGGTAATAAGGCTGCCTTATATGTCGAATCATACCGATTTCAACGCCTTAAGGCTTCATGAGGATGTATCCCTGAGATTTGCGGAAATCGGCAAAGAACTTGGGGAACCGGATGTTATAATACTGCCGGGCACAAAAAGCACTATTCATGACATGCTTGCACTGAAAAAAACAGGGATGGATAAGAGAATACTGAAATGCCATTCCAAGGGCAGCGTTGTTTTTGGAATCTGCGGGGGTTACCAGATGCTTGGGAAAGTAATATCGGATAAATATAAGGCCGAGTCGGACAATGAACGCTCGGAAGGCTTGGGTTTGCTTAACGCTGTTACGGAGTTCAGAAAGAACAAGTTTACGACCCTTTCAAAGGGCAGGGACAATGTATTCGGAGCTGAGGTAAGAGGCTACGAAATACATATGGGAGAAACCGCGGGCACAGATGCGGAAAACTCCTTTATAACCATAAGCGAAAGAGGGGGAAAGGGAGTTTTTGGACGGGACGGAATGATAAATAAGGATCTTACGGTATTCGGCACATATATCCACGGCATATTTGACAGCTCGGAGTTCACAAGAAGCTTTCTTAATTTTATCCGGAGAAGGAAGGGATTGGTTCCTTTGGAAAACCTGGCTCCTGATTATTGGGTGTATAAGGAAGGCCAGTACGACAAGCTTGCGGAGATAGTAAGGTCAAACCTTGATATGGATAAGTTTTATGAAATATTGAAAGCGGGAATAGAGGATTGAAATCTATCACTTTTTGTGTTCAAAATTCATGGCACAAATTACAATAATGATATATAATATAGGTTATGATATGCTTATGGCTGAGTTTTTGCATTATTTGCAATTCAGATTGCAGCATACATAGATATTTGTTTTATGCTTGGAGGTGCCGAAATGAATTTGGATAATCTTGGTGCAAAGGTGCATCGCAATCTTACTGTAGGGAAGCTTGTGGAAATTGCCCTGAAAAAAGAAGGGGCTGCTCTTGCCGATACAGGAGCTTTGAGCATCAACACGGGAAAATATACAGGCAGATCCCCGGGCGACAGATTTATAGTTGATGATCCCGGCATACACGACAAGGTGGATTGGGGAAAGGTCAACGTACCCATAAGCGGTGAGAAATTTGAAAACCTGTATAACAAAATTAATGAATATATAAAAGACAAGGAGCTTTTTGTATTTGACGGTTTTGTCGGGGCTGACAAGAATTATAGGATGCCGATAAGGATCATAAATGAATATGCAAGCCAGAATCTTTTTGCCCAGAATCTTTTCATCAAGCCAAAGGAAGGTGAGTTAGAAGGTTTTGAGCCTGAATACACGGTTATAGCCGCACCGGGCTGTCATGCCGATGCCGAAGCTGACGGTGTGAATTCCGAAGCCTTTATTATACTGAATTTTGCAAAGAAAATTGTTATTATAGGCGGATCAATGTACTGCGGCGAGATAAAGAAGTCCATTTTTACGATTATGAACTTTATACTTCCCATGAAGGGAGTAATGCCTATGCATTGTTCGGCCAACATCGGAGAAGACGGTGATGTTGCGCTGTTCTTCGGATTGTCGGGCACAGGGAAGACTACATTGTCCGCTGACAAGGGAAGAAGGCTTATTGGTGATGACGAGCACGGCTGGACAGAGGACGGGGTATTCAACTTCGAGGGGGGCTGTTATGCAAAATGCATAAGGCTTTCAAAGGAAAACGAGCCGCAGATATGGAATGCCATAAGGTTTGGTGCGGTAACGGAGAATCTTGTGCTGGATCCTGAGACAGGGGTTCCGGACTATGACAGTGAAAAGTTCACAGAGAATACCCGTGCGGGATATCCTGTAACTTATATTGATAATGCTGTTCCCGAGGGAGTGGGAGGCAATCCTTCTACGGTAGTATTCCTTACTGCTGACGCCACCGGCGTGCTGCCGCCGATATCAAGGCTTATAAAAGAGCAGGCAATGTATCATTTCATGTCCGGGTACACAAGCAAGCTGGCAGGAACGGAAAGAGGGATAATAGAGCCTACCGCTACATTCTCCACTTGCTTCGGAGCACCTTTTATGCCGATGCCTCCGCAGGTTTACGCAGAGCTTCTGGGTAAAAAAATAGACAAGAACAACGCAAAAGTATTCCTTGTAAATACCGGCTGGAGCGGAGGCTCCTACGGAGTAGGGAAGCGCATGAAGCTGTCTTACACCAGGGCTATGGTAAATGCCGCAATAAGCGGGGAGTTGGATAATGTCAGCTATGATACCGACCCGATATTCGGATTGGCTGTGCCTGTAGAATGTCCCGGAGTTCCGGCTGAGGTTCTGAAGCCGGTGAATGTATGGCAGGATAAGGCGGAATATGAAAAGACAGCTCTGAAGCTTGCAGCGGATTTCAATGCGAACTTCCGGAAGTTCAGGGGCGTGTCTGAAGATATAGTCAACGCCGGGCCGAAGGTATAATATGTATATTGTAACGGCAGCGGCCATAATCAGGGATGGGAAGGTGCTTATTGCACAGCGGCAGCCGGGCTCTCACATGGAATACAAGTGGGAGTTTCCCGGGGGGAAGCTGGAGCCCGATGAAACTCCCGAAGAGTGCATCATAAGAGAAATAAAGGAAGAAATGGATATAGATATTGAAGTTGATGATATCTATAAGGTTGTGAAGTTCAAATATGAAGAAAAAGACATACTGCTTCTGTGCTACCTTTGCAGGATAATCAAAGGGGATGGAAAAGCAATTGAATGCAATGACTTTAAATGGGTG
>JAGOLK010000012.1 GCA_017994115.1 Clostridia bacterium
AGCCATAGTTCTCCAGGAAGCTGAGGTTGGTGTATATCATGACATATGCCGCACATAGTATCACCCATATGCAGGTAGCCTGCTTGAAATTTTCCCTGAAGCTTTTATAAAAGTCCTTGATTTCATGTACTTCTTCTTTCCTTGCTATTTTTCCTATAACGTAGTACAAAGCAGTAGTAGATGCCCCCACTGTTACCAGCGGTATGCTGGTTATGCACCAGAGCAGGTTAAGTATAATCATCTGGTATACTGCCGTCATTGTTTTATAAATGATTCCCTCGGTATTGAACAGCCATTTCATAAATACCGCTCCTTCCAGGACTTGTATTATGCTTAAGGCTAATACTCCGGAGGAGTACCAGCCTTAAGCTTATGAGTACCTATTGCATCATTCTATTTCTTTCCCATTTTTACAGCCCATTCATTAAGCTGCTTCTGCTTTTCAGCTATTATTTTGTCAATTCCTGCTGCCTTCATCTCTTCAAGGAACTTCGGCACATTTACTTCCGGGTCAATTGAACCTGTTTCAAGAGCCGGTACATATTTATCCCACAGGTTGTTCACTGCTGCAATTTCATTTTTTACCGGTGAGGGGTCAAAGTTAAAGCCCAGGGTTTGAGTTCCCGCAGCCTGCTTATTAAATTCCTCGAACTGCTCCCACTTCTTCGGGTCTTCGCTCTCATACAGGTAGTTGATGAACTGGTTGCCGAACACCCAGCCTGTACCCGGATTGTACTTCTTCTGGTCCGGGCCGGCCTTTATGATGTTGTCGCTGACTTTAACGTAGTGCTTGCCTTCAATACCGAAGTTTATAAGGTTGTTCAGGTATGGGTCTGTATTAAAGAGTTCAAGGAACATCAGAGCCCTTTCAGGATTCTTTGATGTACTTGAGATAGCCTGTAAGGAACCCATTGTATCCCTGCTTGAAATTACAGGAGGAGTTATATATACCTGTACCCAGTCAAAACCATGTGTAAGGGACATCTCTGCATCTTTTCCCGGCTTAAGGGATTTGGTTGCAGCAAATATTTTGCCTGCCGCTTCATCGGCATTGTAGTCTGTTACGGTAGCAGCATCCTTCCTGATATAGCCTGCAAGGAAGAATTTCCTTATAGTCTTAAGCAGTGCCATTGTTTCCGGTTTTTCAAATTCATTGAATACCACAAGATCCTTTGAATCGTTGTATACAACTCCGGGACACTTGTCATCGCCGATAACATCCCAGTCCATCAGCTTATACGGCGATTCGCCGTTCAATGCTTCAAGCCCGTATACATTGGGTTCTTTTTCCTTTATTACCTTGAGCATTGGCTCCAAATCTTCAAGGGACTTTATTGTTGAGATGTCAAAGCCGTATTTGTCTACAAGGTCCTTCTTAATTATGAAACCCCAGGAATGCGCCTTTTCCTTGTTGGCAGGTATAGCGTAGTTGATTCCGTCAATCTGGGAGCCTTTAAGGAAATCTTCACCCAGCAAAGCCTTTGTCTTCGGAGCATACTTGCCCAGTAAATCCCTTTCATCATTCAAAGGAACAAATGCGCCTTTTACTGCGTTCTGCATGTAGTTGTTTGCCCAGGCTGCAGTAAAGCATATGTCAAACTCCTGCCTTGAGGCAATCATCTGCCTCAGTTTGTCGTCATACTCCGCTCCCCACTGGTAGCACTGAAGCTTTACAGTGGCATTGATCTTGTCCTTGATATACTCGTTGATTTTTTCCTCGATTAGGGCTACATCCTCCTGTTGACCATTGCCTATGAAGTACCATTTCAGTTCAACAGGTTCCAGTGCGGTTCCCGAACCCGCTTCTGCCGGTTCTGGCTCAGGAGCTGCAGTCTGCTTTGCACAGCCTGCCAGGCTGGTCAGCGCAAGTGCCAGCACCAATGTAAGACATAGAAGTTTTCTGGTTTTAAACATACTCTTCTCCCCTTTAATAATTTTTTATATGCTTGCCTTTTAGGCATAAGCCCTTGTGATTAACCCTTGATTGATCCGATGGTCAGGCCTTCCACAAAATACTTCTGGAAGAAGGGGTAGGCCAATATTATGGGGCCTATTGCAACTACAGCCATAGCCATTCGTGCTGTCTGGGTCGGCAGATTGGCCATGATCTGGGTTGCATTGTTTATAGAGCCTGCATTATTTGAAAGGTATATTATCGCTTTATCCACCCTGTACATCAGGTATTGAAGGTTGAAAAGCTTCTCATTGTTTATGAAGAGCAGCGGTGCATACCAGTCGTTCCAATAAGTCAGTAAATTGAATAGCCCTATTGTTGCCAATACAGGTTTGGCAAGGGGGAGCACTATCCATACAAAGGTCTGTAACTCACCGGCTCCGTCAATCCTTGCAGCTTCAATTATCCCGTCCGGTATGGTAGTAATAAAGAAGGTCCTCATAATCAGTACATAAAGCGGGGTCATAAGATAAGGCAGTATAAGTGCCATAATAGTGTCATCTATATGGAGGACATTCACATATACCATATACCAGGGAACAAGGCCTCCGTTGAACAGCATCGTAAGAAAGGCTATAAATGTAAAAACGTTCCTGTATTTAAAATCCTTTCTGGATATCGGGTATGCATACAAAGCTATGATGACAAGGCTTAATGCACTGCCCACCACAGTAACAAACACAGTCACTCCATAAGCCCTCAGAATTACCATTATATCTTTGAAAATGTACTTGTAGGCTTCCAGGCTCAGGTTTCTGGGAAAAAGGCTGTAGCCGTACATGGTAACCGCCTTCTCATCAGTTATGGAAGCGGAGAAAACAATTAAAAGCGGAAGTACACAGGCTATTGTGCAGAGTATCATTAAAATATTGAGCGCTATATCAGCTGTCCGGTTGATTTTAGTGCAATCCCTCAACTTTCACGCCTCCTTAAAACAAAGAACTGTCTTTGTCGATTTTTCTTACAATATAGTTTGCGGTCAGCACTACTATGAATCCTACCACTGCCTGATAAAACCCCGCTGCCGATGCCATACCTATGTCTCCGGTCTGCCTGAGTGCCCTGAACACATAAGTTTCTATAACATTGGTCACATCATAAAGCGGGCCGCTGTTCCTGGGTATATTGAAGAACAATCCGAAGTCAGTGAAGAAGATCCTTCCTACTTTTATCAGCGTTAATACGGTAATTACCGGCATAAGCATGGGAACCATCACTTTGGTTATCTGCTGGAATCTGGAAGCGCCGTCAACTGCCGCCGCCTCATACAAGGATTTGTCAAAGCCGATGATTGCAGCCAGATAGATTATGCTGTCGTATCCCGTCCATTTCCACGTATTTACCAGAATAATTATCAAAGGCCAGAACCTTGGGTCTACATACCATTCAACAGGTTGCATACCGTTACTGATAAGAATCTTGTTGATAAACCCCATGTCCGAGCTTAAGAGGGCAAACACCAGATAGCTTATTACAACCCATGAAAAAAAGTATGGCAGAAACATAACACTTTGATAGAACTTGGACATGCGCTTGTTCAGGAGCTCATTGAAGACAATGGCAAGTGCAACGGCAACAGTTGCTGCTATAACTATGAATGCAACATTGTACAGAATTGTGTTTCTTGTTATCAGGAAAGCCGCTTTTGAGTTGAAAAGATATCCGAAATTGTTGAACCCTACCCAGTCGCTTTTCCAGAAGCCTTTTGCATAGTTGTAATCCTTGAAGGCTATTATAATGCCAAACATAGGCAGGTAATTGTTGACCAGCAGCACCAGCAGGCCGGGAAGCAGCATAAGGTACAACACCTTATTCTTTGCCAGTTCTTTAATCAAGGCAGGTTTTTTTCTTCTTACAGCCGTTATTTCGGTGCCCGAAGCCCTTTGCATTTCAGCCACAGGAATACCCCCCCCTCTAATTCAGATCCTGTTGGGCTTTACTTTATACCCCAATGATATACTGAGGCAGCTTTCCATTAAATGGAGCATCTTGTGATTTTCTTTTACTATGTTGTTCAAAACCGAAGTACAAAATCTTCCACCTTAAGACGCAAAAAAGCAATATATCCCGATCCTTATCATACGAGTCGAGATATATTGCATTCTTAAGAGTAATCAGAGCATATTAGACTGCTGGAAAAACATCTATGTATAAGCCGAGTATGCTTATGCAAGAATTGTCAATGACTCTTATGAGCTGAACCTTAGAAACAGTCGTATGCGAGGCATGGACGCCGAGCAAGCTGTCACGGTCATGGATGACCTTTGACAGCGTTAGACTTTTCTTAGGTTTAGTGAGTTAGAGTCATCAATTTTTGCATACCGATACGAGGCTATATATAGATGTTTTTCTAATAGTATGTAATATGCACTTGAAAACAAAAAAGCAATATATCGGCTCGTATAGTATGAGTCGATATATTGCTTTTTTAGAAGTAATCAAACTAACTCCCTGATCTGTACTCGGAAGGGGTCACTCCGGTATATTTCTTAAAGAGCTTTGAGAAGTAATGTGCATCTTTGATCCCTACAAGCTCCGCTATTTCATATGTCTTGCAGCAGGAATCCTTCAGGTATTCCTTCGCCTTTTCTATCCTTACCTCATTCAGGTAGTCCACATAATTCTTGCCCAATTCTTTTGTGAACATCCTGCTCAGATAGTATATGCTCACATAGGTATGCTCCGCAACTTCATTCAGTGTGATGGGCTCGTTATAGTTCTCACAGATGTAGTCCATTGCCTTTTGCAGTGTTGAATTTATTGTTTTCCTGTTGAAGCTGTTTATCCTCTCTGCTATACTTGACGCAGTTTCCTCCAGTATCCTGTTTATTTCAACGATACTTTCGCACTGATCAAGAATGGCAAATATTTCTGTAATTCTTTTATAATGAAAGCTCTCCTCATCCAGCTTCATTGTTGTGGGTATGCTGCAAACAAGATTTATTAAATTCCAATAGAACTTCTTTATGCTTTCCCTGTCAAGCTTGCACTCATTCACGCACTTTAAAATATCCTTCACTACCAGGGATACACTGTCCTTGTTGCCTGATTTGACCATTTGGACAAGAGATTTTTCATATACCTCCAGGGCTGAATAATCAGCAGACTTATAAAAGGATTTCAAATCTTCATATAGTATTATTGTATTCTTGCCCATGTAAAACTTATAATCAAGGGCTTCAAGGGCCTCCCTTGCCTTATCTGCAAGCTCAAGAGCCCCGTTCCCCTCCGAGCTTATGGATATTGTGACGGTAAAGCTGAAGCAGTTGCGCACCAGCTCCTGAAGACTCACAGCATCCTTGTAGAGAGAGCTGAACTTGTCTCCTTCAGATTCTTCATTGGGCTGAATTATGAATAATATGGTCCTGCTGTTAATCGGTACGTCTGCTGTCTTGAAGCTTGTTCCGAGTATTTCCTGAAAGGTGTTGATGATACCGAACTGATACAGATGCTTTTCATACTGGCTTTTCGCATTTTCCGGCCCCTCTTCGTCGGTTTCCACAGCCATGATTTTGAACTTATCAATAGTAAGTCCATATAGATTCAGTTCATCCAAAATCTCATCCTTTTTTGTATTTATCCTGAAAAGAATATCATACAGCAGCTTCTGCCTGAGTACCGGTATTTTACTCTTAAAATGCTTCTTAAGGTTATTGAGCTCTTCCTCCACTTTGCAGCTGCGCTGCAGCTCCGCTATCGCCTTATTCACTATGGCGGTCAGATCTTCTATTTTTGACGGCTTTAACAAATAATCAAAGGCGCCCAGCCTTATTGCTTCCTGTATGTATTCGAAATCCCTGTAGCCGGTAAGTATTATTATCTTGCTTCCGGGCAGCAGCTGCTTGGTCTCTTTGATCATAGAGAGGCCGTCTACTTCAGGCATATTAATATCAGTTATGAGAATATGGGGGCGCAGCTCCCTTATCATCCTGATGCCTTCCATGCCGTCGCCGGCTTCCCCGCATACCTCGCAGCCCAAGCTCTTCCAATCAATTATATTTTTGAGGCCTTTTCTTATGATAGATTCATCATCAACAATCAGCACCTTATACATTATCCTTATCTCCTTCCGGAACCTGTTCATCAGGAATCCTTACGGTGACCTTGGTATATTCATCATAGCTGCTTTCTATTTTCACTCCGTATGAGCTTCCGTACAACAGCTTTATCCTCCTGTTCACGTTTTCCAGGCCTATGCTTTTTCTTGCCGGGACAGCGCCGTTCCCCTCCAGTATCAGTTCATCCTCCTGCAGCCTTTTATTCAGAGCCTCCAGTTCTTCTGCCGTCATTCCCATTCCGTTGTCCTCAACCTCAAATACGATATGCCCTTCCTCCCTGAATGCCTCCAGCCTGATTATTCCTTTTCTACGGCTTTTCCCAATCCCGTGCTTTACAGCATTTTCAACCAGGGGCTGAATCAGCAGTCTTGGTATTTTCTTGTCCATAAGCCCATCATCCAGGATTTTTATTACCTCAAACTTATCTTCATATCTGTTCTTCAATACCGTCATATAGTTGTCTATGTATTCCAGTTCCTCTCTCAGGGATATGGTCCTGTCTCCCCTGCCTATGCTTCCGTCTATAAGCTTTGCTAGAGCGGATACCGTTTCGCTTATCTCAGGCACTCCGTTAAGCTGAGCCATCCAGTTTATATTTTCAAGAGTATTGAACAGAAAATGAGGATTTATCTGGGCTTGCAGCGCCTTTATCTCAGCCTCCTTAAGAGCGATTTCCTCTTTATATATCCGGTTTACGAGATAGTCTATCTTTTTTGACATTCTATTGAAGCTCTCGCTGAGGTATCCCAATTCATCACTTCTGTCAAGTTCAATATCCTCGTGCTTATTGCCCCTCTCCACCTTTTTCATTCCCTCAACGAGCTTGTTGATGGGAGTAATTATATCCACCGAAGTAAGCACGCTGAGCACCGATAGTATGATAAGCCCGTATACAATAATGAGCAGCACCCATCTCTTCAGGGTATCCATTTCCCGATAAAGCTCCTTTAGGGGTATATGGTAGACAATCTTCCAGCTGGGATCTTCAAGCTGAACATAGGACACCAGCATTCCTGCCTTGCTGTCCGTATAGAAGCCTCTTTTACCCTGAAGCTGCTGCCTGTAGAAGTTCTTAAGTATTCCTGAATTTTCCGCCTGCTTTATTATTTCTTCATTATTCTCCGAGAGTATTGAAATGTAATTCAGGGACTCCTTGGACAAATCGGTATATACCGACTCAAGATACTCCTTTTTAATATTTATGGCAATGAGGCCGATTTCATTATAACTGTCCCTGTCATAGACCATTCGGGTCACATATATTTCACTTACCTGGCCCTCCTGTTTTTCAAGAAACCATACCAGCTTGCCCCTGCCTTTTCGCGCAGCTTCTACAATACTGTCGTAAGGAAGTGTGAATTCTATCCTTATCTTCCCATTGTCCGAGTCAAAGCTGTAAAACCTCCTGTTCTTTGTCACAAGGCATATTGATTGTATTTCATTCCTGGAAAGGGTTGCCTGCCTTAATATGCTTCTTATTTCATTTGTCCTGTTGTATATGGTTATATTATCCTCATATCCTTTGCTGCTCAGTGCATCATAAACCCTGTTGTCATAAAGTAGTTCAAGGGTAAGCCCCTGCATACTGGCTGACAGGTCCTTAAAACGCAGCTCTATCATTTTCAGAATGTCCAGGGAATAGTTGATAGACTTCTGCTCAATTATTTCAGCAGACTTCTGATATGAAGTGACACCTATAAAGAACAGCGGTATGACTATTTGTATATAAAACAACAGCAGCAGCTTGTTCTTTATAGATGTGTTCTTATAAAACAGCACAAATTTGTTTATAATACTTTCCATTGCAAATCTCCCTTACTGCTGCACCGCTCTGCGTTCCATTTCTTCAAAAACTTCCTCCGGTGTCATCCTTCCCTCCAAAACGTGGGGAAAGCTTGTTACAAGCACCTGTTCCCATAGGTTCCTGTCTATAAAGCTGTCTGTAGGCCCGACCAATTCCATTGACCGGGCTATAAGCTCCTTGCCTTTTCCCATGAGCCTGCCCGGCTGCACGCTTTGATCAGGTATTTTTATATTGCTTATGAAGCCGGTCTCATGGCTGAACAGCTTCGCTGCCTCCACTGATGTAAGGTGCTTGAGCAGTTTTATGCACATTTCTCTTTTATCCGGATTCTCATAAGCCTTTTTACTCATATGGAAATTGCCGTTTCCCAAACCGTATATTATGCTGCTTGGGTGTGACTTCCCTTCCTTAAAGGCCGGGAAGGGTATGATATCTACCGTTTCATCATCAGCATCCAGGGAACCGATGCCGATGAACCAGGAGCCTTGAACTATCATCGCGGCTTTCTTCTCAAGAAAGAGATTATCCCTGGTTTTATCCGCAATCACAAAGGCATTTTCGGGAAATGCCCCCAGCTCATACAGCTCCTTCACATACTTCATACCTTCAATATAGTTTTCGTTTATCCTGCCTTCCTTATAGGGGTTCTCGGTATATTCCCTGCCTCCCAGCTTCATTACGATGTTCTGATACAAAAATGTCCCTTCCGGTGTGGAATTGTATGCAATAGGGATTATATCCCTCTCCCTGAATGCCATTACGGCATCCTTAAGCTCTTCATAGGTCTCCGGTACCTTTATTCCGTACTTTTCAAAAAGGTCTCTGTTCACAAACAGCCCCTCATATATGATTTCGCAGGGCAAGCCATAGATCCTGCCGTTAAACCTGTCATAGCTCCATGCGTCTTCGCCGAATCCGGCAGCCCACTCCGGGTCTGAAGCCAGCAGGTCAGTCAGGTCAGCCACCTTCTCCTGGTTTATCAATATCTTTATATCCGAACCGGGCCAAAGCCCGAATACATCGGGGTCACTTCCCTGTGCGAAATTGGTTTTCAGCTTGAAAAGGAATTCCGAACCGGACATCGATTCGTTGATAATCTTCACTCCCGGGTTTTCCTCCTCAAATTCATCCAGCAGCATCTGAAGCTGCTGGGCTTTCGTATCGGTGCCACCCCAGCTGCTGAGGAACCTTAATTCAATTGCTTCCTTCTCTCCGTCGAAGATGTCTGCCGGAATACCCCTGTCATACAGCTTGATTGTATACATGACAGGAATAATTGCCAACGCAAGGAATATTGCCAGGTAATATATGTCGGACCTTTTTATTTTCATATATTTCACCCCAAAATGTGCATTCACAAATTGAGTACTAATTCTCTAAATTTGCGCAAATTTCCTGCAAAATTTTGTCTTAGTGCAATATATTACAATAACAGAACAAAAAAAGACCCTTCATAAGGGTCTAAAAGAAGAATGTGACGTATCTATAAGTTTACAGTCATACTCCCAGAACAATAGCCTTGTATATCGACTCGCACGATATTAGCTTTAGACAGAATCAGAGCTTGATACTTGTAAAATCCTGACGCACATAAATCCAACCTCCTGTTGGTATGTGCTGGATTTACCTCACGTAAATCCCACGGATTTTACTGTGTATCTTCTCTCGATTCTGTTACCCAAAGCCAATAAGTGCTCGCTGATATACAAGGCCAGTGCTCTGCATTATGACAACAGACTTCAGATATGTCACATTATTCTTCATTTGTGTATTGAGACATGGATGGGACAGGAGAAACGTCCCCGTGTCCCCCGTGTCCCCTTACTAATCTCTAGCTAGTATCTTCTTCAAAAACTGGCCAGTGTATGAGGCGTCAACCTTGCATATCTCCTCAGGGGTGCCTTGGGCAATAACGGTGCCTCCCCTATCTCCCCCTTCAGGCCCCAGGTCTATTATATAATCAGCCCTTTTAATTACATCCAGGTTGTGTTCAATTACGATAATGCTGTTGCCTGAATCTACAAGCCTGTCAAGTATGCCAAGCAGCTTGTGTATGTCGGCAATATGAAGTCCTGTGGTAGGCTCATCCAGTATATATACAGTCTTTCCGGTGCTTCTCTTTGACAGTTCGTAAGCCAGCTTTATCCTTTGAGCCTCACCGCCGGACAGCTCGGTAGAGGGCTGCCCCAGCTTTATATATCCCAGCCCCACATCAAATAATGTCTGCAGCTTTTTCTGCACTCTCGGTATGTTCTTGAAAAATTCAAGAGCATCCTCCACCGTCATATTAAGCACTTCCGAAATATTCCTGCCCTTGTATCTTACCTCCAGGGTCTCCCTGTTGTATCTCTTCCCCTTGCATACTTCACAAGGAACATACACATCCGGAAGAAACTGCATTTCAATTTTGATTATACCGTCACCCTTGCAGGCCTCACATCTTCCGCCCTTAACATTGAAGCTGAACCTGCCGTTATTGTAGCCCTTCATTTTCGCCTCAGGTGTGGCTGCAAAAACTTCCCGTATAATATCAAAAGCCCCTGTATAAGTAGCCGGGTTGGATCTGGGCGTTCTTCCTATGGGTGACTGGTCAATGTCAATAACCTTGTCAATATGCTCTATCCCTTTTATCCATTTATGCTCTCCCGCTCTCAGCTTGGAACCGTTCAACCTGTGAGAAAGTTCTTTATATAATATTTCATTGATCAAGGTGCTTTTCCCTGAGCCGGAGACCCCTGTTATGCAAGTAAACACCCCGAGAGGTATATTAACATCCAAGTCTTTAAGGTTATTCTCCCTGGCCCCTTTTATTTCAATCCATTTCCCGTTGGGTTTTCTTCTCTCCTGCGGAATGGGAATCTGTTTTTTCCCGCTCAGATACTGACCCGTAACTGATTCTTCACAAGCCAGTATAGTATCAAGGGATCCGGCTGCAACTATCTCCCCTCCATGGACTCCCGCTCCCGGGCCCATATCAATGATGTAATCTGCTGCATGCATTGTCTCTTCATCATGCTCAACAACCAGCAGCGTATTCCCCAAATCCGTAAGGTTCCGAAGGGCCTTCAGGAGCTTGCCGTTGTCCCTCTGATGCAGCCCTATGCTGGGCTCGTCAAGTATGTACAATACTCCTACAAGGCTGGAGCCTATCTGGGTAGCCAGCCTTATCCTCTGTGCTTCTCCCCCGGATAAGGTTCCTGCGGCACGGGAAAGAGTAAGGTATTCAAGGCCGACAGTAACCAGGAATTCCAATCTCTCATGCAGCTCTTTCAGCACCAGCTTTGATATAATCTGCTGCTTTTCGGTAAGCTTCAGGCTCCCGAGAAACTCCATTATCTTATATACAGACAGGCTGCATAATTCAGCAATAGACAATCCGCCTACAGTAACCGCAAGGCTCTCCTTCTTAAGCCTTGCCCCCTTGCACTCAGGGCATGGTATAGACGACATGAAATTTTCTATTTCATACCTCATGTAGTTGGACTTTGTCTCCAAATAACGCCTTTCAAGGTTGTTCACAACACCTTCGAAGGCCATCATCACTTCGCCGCTGCCATACTCTCTCTGATACTTTACCTTTATCTTTTCTCCTCCGTTGCCGTATAAAAGGAGCTGTACCGCTTTTTCATCCAATTCGCATATGGGGGTATCCAAACTGAAACCGTAGTGTTTTGCTGCCGCATTGACTACATTGTAATACCATGAAGTCTCATCAAGATTCTTCCACGGTTCTATTGCCCCTTCCAGGACTGACTTCGTCTTATCCGGTATAACCAGATCCGGGTCTATCCTCCGGAGTTCACCCAGGCCGTCACAAACCGGGCATTTCCCAAAGGGGCTGTTGAAGGAGAACATCCGGGGTGCGGGATCCTCTATGCTTATTCCGCACTCCACACAGGCAAAGTTCTGGCTGAACAGCCGTTCCTCCTTGCCGATTATATCGATAAGCACCGTTCCTCCGGAAAGCTTCAGCACGGTTTCAAGGGAATCAGTCAGCCTCTTGTTTGCACCTTCCTTGACTATAATCCTGTCAACGATTACTTCTATTGTATGTTTTTTGTTCTTTTCCAGCTTGATTTCCTCATTGAGGTCGGCAATCTCCCCGTCAATTCTTGCCCTGACGTAGCCGCTCTTCTTTATTTCCTCCAGGAGCTTCTGATGCTCCCCTTTTTTACCCTGAATAACCGGGGCAAGAAGCTGTATCCTGGTTCCCGGTTCAAGGGAATTAATATAGTCAACCATCTGATCCACCGTCTGCTGGGATATCTCCTTGCCGCACACATGGCAGTGAGGTGTCCCTATTCTGGCATAAAGCAGCCTCAAATAATCATATATTTCTGTTACAGTGCCCACCGTTGACCGGGGATTCCTGTTGGTTGTCTTCTGATCTATGGAAATTGCGGGAGAGAGGCCCTCAATATAATCCAGGTCCGGCTTCTCCATCTGCCCCAGAAATTGCCTTGCATAAGCAGAAAGAGACTCTACATAGCGCCTCTGCCCCTCTGCATATATGGTATCAAAAGCCAGGGAGGATTTGCCGGAACCGCTTAGCCCTGTAATCACTACAAATTTATCTCTTGGTATTTCTACATCTATATTCTTAAGGTTGTGCTCCCGGGCACCCTTAATAATAATCTTATCCTTTGCCATTATACACCTCTTTATTTCTTCAGCCTATGCCTCAATTCAATTATTTTGTCCCTAAGTTCCGCAGCCCGCTCATACTGCAATGCCCTCGCACAGTCCTTCATCTCTTCCTCCAAAGCAGCAATCAGCCTGAGCAAATCATCCTTCCTCATGAATTCTACATCATGCTTAATGCCGTATTTTGCTGACTCTTCTGCGGCAGTAGTGGCTTCAATGATTTCGTGTATCGCTTTTCTGATAGTCTGGGGCTCTATACCGTGCTTTTCATTATAATCCATCTGAATCTTTCTTCTTCTGTTGGTCTCACTTATAGCCCTCTTCATGGAATCGGTAATATTGTCAGCATACATTATTACCTTTCCGTCCACATTTCTTGCAGCCCTTCCAACCGTCTGGATAAGGGATATCTCCGACCTCAGGAACCCCTCCTTATCGGCATCAAGTATGGCAACAAGGGATACCTCGGGTAGATCCAACCCCTCCCTGAGCAGGTTTATGCCCACAAGAACGTCAAATTCACCCAATCTGAGGCTTCTTATTATCTTCATTCTCTCTATGGTGAGAATATCCGAATGCAGATACCGCACCTTGATATCCAGCTCCTTCATATAAGCAGTCAGATCTTCAGCCATCTTTTTGGTGAGTGTGGTAACCAGCACTCTCTGGTTATTCGCAGCCCTCTCCCTCACCTCACCGATAAGGTGGTCTATCTGCCCCTTTACCGGCCGGATTTCAATCTCGGGGTCCACCAATCCGGTAGGCCTTATAATCTGTTCAGCCACGCAGGTGCTTCGCTCAAGCTCGAACTTCGCCGGTGTGGCACTGACATAAATCACCTGGTTAAGCCTCTGCTCAAACTCTTCAAAATTCAAGGGCCTGTTGTCAAAAGCCGACGGCAGCCTGAAGCCGTAATCGACAAGGGACTCCTTCCTTGACCTGTCCCCGAAATACATACCCCTGACTTGTGGTATCGTGACATGGGATTCATCAACTATCAACAGATAGTCCTTCGGAAAGAAGTCCAGCAGCGTGAAGGGTGAGCTTCCCGGCGCCCTGCCGCTTATATGCCTTGAATAATTCTCTATTCCAGAGCAGTAGCCTACCTCCTTCATCATCTCAATATCATAATTGGTCCTCTGCAGAAGCCTCTGGGCTTCAAGCAGCTTATCCTGCTCCTTCAGCTCCTTTACCCTCTGCATAAGCTCCGCCTCAATATTGCTTATTGCAGCCTCAAGCTTCGCCTGGGTAGTGGCGAAGTGGGAAGCAGGGTATATATATACATGCTGCCTTTCTCCCGTAATATTGCCGGTAAGAGAGTCTATCTCCAGGATTCTTTCTATTTCATCCCCGAAATATTCAACTCTTATCGCCTTGTCCGATGAGGCGGCAGGGAAAATATCAACAATATCCCCCCTTACCCTGAAGGTGCCTCTGACAAAATTAATATCATTTCTGTCATATTGGATATCAACAAGCTTTCTCAGCACCTCATCCCTGTCCTTAACCATTCCCTTTCTCAAGGATAACACAAGGGACCTGTAGTCCTCAGGATCCCCAAGGCCGTATATACAAGACACACTGGCTACGATAATGACATCTTTTCTCTCAAGCAGTGCAGCTGTTGCCGAGTGTCTGAGCTTATCAATCTCATCATTTATATCAGCTTCCTTTTCTATATATGTATCGGAATGAGCAACATAAGCCTCCGGCTGGTAAAAATCGTAATAGCTGACAAAGTACTCTACGCAGTTGTGGGGGAAAAACTCCTTGAACTCGCTGCAGAGTTGTGCGGCCAGAGTCTTATTGTGGGCAAGGACCAGGGTCGGCTTCTGAACCTTTTCAATCACATTGGCAACTGTAAAGGTCTTTCCTGAGCCTGTTACCCCAAGCAGTGTCTGATACTTTTCTCCTGCCAGTATTCCTTTCACCAGCTTTTCTATTGCCTCCGGCTGGTCCCCCGTGGGCTTATAGTCCGATACAAGCTTGAATCTGTCCATAATAACACCTTCTTGCAAAATATATATAAGAATTATATCACAGCGATATTAGGTTTACATAATAATATTTCAACATGCCCATTAGAACATGTGTTCGTAATAATATTAATACTAATATTACTACATGTCAACAACAAAAAAGGCCTCCTCCGAAGCCTCTTCTATCTCTCCCTGGATACTATCCATGCGAGCCTGAAAAGCCAGCTGTCCTCAAACCTCTTAAGGTCAAACCCTGTACACTTGTATATCTTTTCAAGCCTGTAAAGCAGTGTGTTCCTGTGTATATACAGCTTGGCTGCCGTGTCTGTAAGGTTGAGATTGTTCCTGAAAAACTCCTCTATGGTAATCCCCAGTTCTCCTTTCACCATTTCGCTGAATTCAGCCGTAAACACTTTTCTTCTCAAAAATTCCTTAAGCCTTGGATCCAGATTGTATGCCACCCTGTACCCATACATACCGTCATAATCAAGGACATTGTCCCCAAGTCCGTATATATGCTTGAGTGACAGCGCCTCCATGCAGTTCCTGTACAGGGGGTAAAGCTCCGAAGCTTTTGCAGCTCTTCCTCCTATGACTGCATTGCATTCAATAAGCAGTTCGCTTAATACATTTTTTATAAAGCTGCTGCATGACTCTATAATGTTTTCGGCTTCTGCCACTGCGATTATCCTGTTTTCATATATAAGTTCTGTTTTAATGTCCATTGTATTTGCCAGGATCTCAAGAATCTCATCCCTTGAGTTTTCAATATTGTCAATCAGCAGTACATACCCCGGGAGGCAGCTTTTCAAGTTTTCCTCAAGCATTGAAAGCCCGGCGGCGTCCAAATTACCTTCCAAGGCTCTCTTCAGATAAGCCGATGCGGAATCATCCTTTTCAAAGGCTGAATTCAGAAGCAGCATTACCAGTTTGCCGGCTTCCGATTCATAATACCTGTCTGCGCTGATGCAAAGGGAAAACCTTAGGCTCCCATCTTCCGGCATGTATATATTCCAGCCCTTAAAGTTTTTTCCCGCATTTTTGCATGCTTCTTCATAGGTTATATCTATATCGGAGTCCTCCGGACAGATCAACCTTTCATTGGGTGTAATAACAGCCATACGCTTTTCAGTTATCCTTGCCGCCTGTGCAAGCAGCCTTTGCAGATCAGCCATATGCATACCTCGACTTGACTCTGAAAGAACTATAAGCGAAGGGTAAAACCCTCCGCTTATAGTTTATCATATTTATATATATTTTTATATTGCCTTTTCAGTCTCTATGTCAAACAGATGTATCTTATCCCAATGCAGGTGCAGCTCGGCAGTATCCCCTGCCCTCATGGAGGTCTTTGCGTCAACCCTGGCAATTGCCTGTACGCCGCATTTTGTAAAATGCAGGTAGGTTTCGGAACCCATAAGCTCCGCTACCTCTACCTTGCAGGTAATAACAGAATATTCCCCGGTCAGGGGATCAACCGCTGCATCATGCAGATGCTCAGGCCTGATGCCTACATATACTTCCTTTGAAACATAGCCGGAATCTTTAAGCCTTATTGCCGCATCATCCGTCAAACCCAGGGCAGTTCCGTCAGGAAGCTCCAATGCAACCTTGCCCCCCGCTTCAACAACATTGCCCCTGAAGACATTCATCTGAGGGCTGCCTATGAAGCCTGCAACAAATAGATTAGCCGGTTTGTCATATGCCTGCTGGGGACTGTCTATCTGCTGTATATCCCCGTCCTTCATTATAACAATTCTGGTTCCCATTGTCATGGCTTCGGTCTGGTCATGGGTTACATATATAAAGGTGGTGTTCAGCCTCTTATGAAGCTTTGCTATCTCAGTCCTCATCTGAACCCTCAGCTTTGCATCAAGGTTCGAGAGAGGCTCATCCATGAGGAACACTTTAGGCTCCCTGACCATCGCCCTTCCCAGGGCGACTCTTTGTCTCTGCCCTCCCGATAATGCCTTGGGCCTTCTGTCCAGCAGCGGCTCTATTTCAAGGATCTTTGCAGCCTTCCTGACTCTTTCGTCTATCTCAGCCTTTGGAACCTTTTTAAGCTTCAAGCCAAAGGCCATATTATCATAAACGGTCATATGAGGATATAAGGCATAGTTCTGAAATACCATGGCTATATCCCTGTCTTTAGGCGCTACATCATTTACAAGCCTGTCGCCTATGTAAAGCTCCCCTTCCGTAATCTCCTCAAGCCCCGCTATCATCCTCAGGGTTGTTGTCTTTCCGCAGCCCGAGGGTCCCACAAGAACAATGAACTCCTTATCCTCAATGTCCAGATTGAAATCCTTCACCGCCGTCACATTTCCTGGGTATACCTTTTTCACATGTTTTAAGGACAGATTTGCCAATTCAATTCTCTCCCTTGCTATTTGATAAATTAAGTATATTTCATCGGGAATATTAATTCCATTGGGAGAAATAATGAATGTATGGGGGTATTTTTGTAGAAATTCATAAAAATGTCCATGGGAGGTATGGATGTGAAAGAAGAAAACAACGAATTTATAAGGGTTTTCAATTATTTTGAAAATGCAAATGCCAGGAACCGCGATGCTTTCATTGAGCTTCTGGATTATACAATTAAAAACAAAAAAGGTTCGAAACCAATGACTTTATCCGTTACATATCAATATCCCTGTTCCGGCTTGAATGAAACCTTTTAATAAGCCTCTTTGCAAGGGAGCTGCCCCTGTTTATTTCATAATACAATTCCGCATTATGAGGGACAATCAATATCCCCAAATCTCCGATTCTGTTCCTGTAGTCCGAGTACTCGGCAGTAACCAATTTACCTCCGTACTTTTCAAACTCCACCCATATAAAAACAGGGCGGGTATCTAAAAATTCAGCCAGCTGTTTTCCGCTGAGCAGAGCCATTCCATTGATCCTTAATATTGTATCTCCGGGCACGATTCCCATTTCGCCCGCAATGGAATCCTTTTCGACATAAAGCACTCTTAGGCCTGTCTCTTTAC
Source organism: Clostridia bacterium (assembly GCA_017994115.1). Classification (GTDB taxonomy): domain Bacteria; phylum Bacillota; class Clostridia; order Lutisporales; family Lutisporaceae; genus BRH-c25. Next base: position 17,436 of record JAGOLK010000012.1, read on the forward strand.
ATGTAAAATAAGGTTTGCCCCCTTCCTCCTCCTTTACCCCGTATTGAATGAGCATTTCATGGGCAACAGGAGAGAATATTGCGGCTGCAAATGCAAAAAGCCTGAGCTTTGAAGCAATTACCGACAATATGATAAGCACCAGGCTGTAGCCTGCAAGCCTTAAGGCAGAATTCCTGCATTTTTGTTGAGGAGTTCTCGTTACGGCCAAATCCCCGTAGCCCAGAACTACAGGCACTACAAGGGGCAGATATGCCAGTCCGTGGCTGCTCCCCGCAGCGGAATGCTTCAGGAGGGGCCACCATCCGGGCATGTCAACAATATTCCCAAGGCTCACTCCGCCTGTTTCATTTCCGAGTATGACAGCAAAAGCCACCAGGGGAATAGGCCATATTCTGTTCATCATATAACCGCCGATGGTCTTTCCGTCCTTCCCCCTTAAAAATAAAGGGACGGAATAGCTGCTGCCGTCCATCCATATAAGAAGGCTTTCAACCAGGTGCAGTACGCCAATGAGTGCCATCAGGCCAGGGACATTTACCGACGGAAACCCGAACACCAGGCTCGTCAGAGCAATAATTCCTCCGGCATAGGAAAAGCACAGGTATCTGGGATTGATTGCAGAAAGCAGGATAGCAACCGCCCATATATAAGTAAGGCCTTCTATCAGGGAACCTCCTCCCGACCTGGTATAATCCTCTATGCTGATACCTACAAGCGTTACAATAAGGCTTCCTATAAGGCCTGCTGCCAATCCTACAATGAAAGAACCTGCTGCCTTGTAATGCAGTTCATATCTGCTGCCAAGCATCTTCACTTCAATATCCGAGTTCTTCCTGTAAACCAATATCACTATCAGCACAATGAACCAGAAGAATTCATTCGTCAGAAAGCTGCCGAATTGTTCAAATATCAGCCCCATTATCTTAAGCACTGTAAACATAAAGCACCCCGCAAACTACTTTATTTGCTTAAGCAGTTCCGCTACAGCCCTTTCCAGCTGTACATCCTTCACATCCTCAGGGTTCTGCCCCTCTTCTGCCTCCAGGGCTTTAACCTCAATATCCGGCTGTATGCCTATCTTGTTTATGCTTATACCATTGGGTGTATAGTACTTCTGGGTCGTAAGCTTTATGCCGGAACCGTCTTTGAGCTGCTCAATGGATTGCACCAGTCCTTTGCCAAAGGTTTTCACACCGATAAGAAGCCCTGCTTTCCTGTCTTTTATGGCACCTGAAACTATTTCAGAGGCACTGGCACTACCTTCGTCTATCAACACTACAAAAGGCACCTCCAGTTTACCCTTGCCGGATTTGTAATCTTCCCGTTTCTTCGCCTTATCTTCGGTATATACTACAAGCCCCTCATCCAGAAGCTCATCAGCTACATCAACGCACTGATTTATGAAACCTCCGGGGTTTTGTCTCAAATCCAATATCAAACCCTTCATATTTTGTGAAGTAAGCTCTTTCAAAGCTTTCTTAAACTCACTTCCGGTATCCTCATCAAACATGGTTATTCTTATATAACCTATATTATTCTCCATCATATTGCTTTTCACTGTCTTGAGAATAATTTCTTCCCTGATTATTTCGAATATCTTGGGTTCCCGAACATTATCCCTCATAACGGTCAATGTGACCTTAGTGCCTTTTTTGCCTTTCATAAGAGCAACTGCCTCTTCCAGATCAATGCCGACTATATCCTTATCGTCCACCTTAATAATTTTATCATTGGTTTTGAGCCCCGCTTTTTCTCCGGGAGTATCCTCTATGGGGGCCACAACCGTCACATAGCCGTCCTCGCTTCTGCTGACAATGACTCCGATACCTCCATAGGAGCCTTTGGTCGATTCATTGAAATTCTTGAATTCCTCCTTGGTCATATAAACAGAATAGGGGTCTCCCAAGGACTCAAACATGCCTTTTATTGCACCCTCTATAAGCTTATTGTCCTCTGCACCTTCCACATAATTACTCTTGATATAATCTTTAAGTCCCATGAGCTTATCCATACTCTTAATCGCTTTATAATCCTCCTGAGCTATTACCACCTTGTTCCCCAGGCTGATAGCAATTGTGTTTGTAACGACAAAAGTGCCAAAGGCTGTGACTATTACCAGTATTATTGCCCAGAAAATTGCTGCCCTTTTATTTATCATCAATTTCACCTCATAAAAAAATCAGAATTCTTACCTCTTCTTATTATATTATTATCATCCTTCATATATTATCTCAATCATTAATTTGTACTTACTCTTAATCTTGCTCCTTTAATACCCTGCACTTGCTGCAGTAACCGTAGATTTCAAATTTGTGGCTTGTTGCCTTGAAGCCCATTGCACTCAACTGTTCCTCATCCAGGCCTGCGAATGGGCAAATATCCATCTCCCTGGTCTCTCCGCAGCCTTTGCATATTATATGGTGATGGTGGGTTGTTCCGCAAAGCTCATAATGGCTGATGCCGCTTTCATTATAAAGCTTGTTGATGATTTCAAGAGTACTCAGAAGCTCAAGGTTCCTATATATGGTGGAAAAGTTTATTCCCTTCAGCTTGCTCTTTACCAGCTCAAATATCTTTTGAGCAGTATGATGCCCGGGGTTTTCATTAAAAACCTCAATAATGAACCTTCTCTGCTCCGTAAGCTTATAGCCCTTCTCCTTCAATTCGGTTTCCAGTTTTTCAATATCCTTCATTTTTGCACTTCCTTGGTCAGCTCTGCAGAATCACTGCATCCTGAATATTCTCTTTACAATTATTATAGCAATAAGTATGAATACTGAGGTCAGTACAATGGAACCTCCCGGCGCCAGGTCGAACCAATAGGATGAAAAAAGCCCGATAACTACAGAAATCAATGCAAAGAGCACTGACAAAAAAATCGTATTCTTAAAGCTTTTTGATACCAATAAACTGCAGGCTACCGGGACTACCATCAGAGAGGATACCATCATCATGCCGACAACCCTCATGGAGACAACAATAGTCATAGCCGTCAAAACCGTAAAATACATATTAAGGCTGGATACCGGCATTCCCGCCAATTCTGCACCCTCCTCATCAAAGGCCATGTAGAAGAATTCCTTGTAGAAAAGCCCTACCGATACCAGTATGATTATACTTAAGCCCAAAATTATGTATATATCAAGTGCATTCACTGCTATTATGCTTCCGAACAGATAACTCATAAGATCCGCATTAAAGGAATTGGCAAGGCTTATAAGTACAACAGCCAGTCCTATACTTGCCGATAACACAATGGATATCGAAAGCTCCGCATATTGCGGAAAGTGCTTCCTCAATTTTTCAATTCCTATTGCAGCAGCTAAAGAAAAAATCAGTGCACCCCATAAGGGATAAAGCCCTCCAAGCATGCCGGCGGCAATCCCCGCCAAGGAAGCATGGGAGAGGGTGTCACCAATCATGGACAATCTTCTCATTACAACAAAAGTACCTATAAGGGGGCAAATCACAGCCACCAGCAGTCCTGCTGCAAGAGCCCTCTGCATGAATTCATAATTGAATAATTCAAACATAAGTTATACTCCTCCATCATTATCTAGTGCCTGTGTATTATCGGCGAACTATCGCGCTGTCCGTATGCTTCCTTGAATATATCCGAAGCCTGGCTCACGGCACAGTCATGTTCGTAAAGCTTTCCGCCGGATAAGCACAATACCCTGTTTACCCTGTTGTCTATGGCACCGATATCATGAGTTACCATTACCAGTGTGATGCCCTTTTCCCTGTTCAGGGATCCCATCAATTCATAAAAGCTTTCTTCAGACTTCTGATCAATACCTACCGTCGGCTCATCCATAAATATCACCCGGGGAGCGCTGACCAGGGCTTTGGCAATGAATACCCTCTGCTGCTGCCCCCCTGAAAGCCTTCCGACCATGCTTTTCTTTTGCTCCAGCATACCAACAGTCTGAAGCGCCTCATCAACCTTTTCCCAATGAGTCTTTTTTATGCGTCCTGCCAAGCCTACAATGGGATATAGGTTAGCCAAAACCACCTCTTCCACTGTTGCAGGGAAGCCCTGGTTGAAGGAAGTGGCTTTCTGCGGTATGTATCCTATCTTGCCCCATTGATTGAATTTTTCAATATCGGTATCAAAAACCCTGACAGTACCTTCCTGAGGTTTTATCAAACCGAGAAAGATCCTGAGCATCGTACTTTTGCCCGAGCCATTCGGCCCTACAATCCCTATGAAATCTCCGTCATTAATGCTTGTGCTGACATTATCCAGCACCTTGACTTTACCGTATCCGAAGGTTATGTTTTCAACTCTTATTATTTCTGCTCCCATTTAATCACCCAACGCCTTTTTCAAGTTTTCAAGATTTTCATACATTACAGTTATATAATCCTTCCCGGACTTTATATCCTCTTCACTGAGGCCTGCCGCATCATTAAGCACCAGAACTCCTGCTCCAACTTCACTTGCCAGGGTCTCAGAGAGCTTTGGGCTTGTAAGCTTCTCAAAAAAAACATATTTTACTTTCTTCTCCCTGCATTTTCTGACAAGCTCAGCCATCTTTGACGGACTTGGTTCCTCCTGAGGATTGATTCCTCTTATTGCAATCTGCTCCAATAAAAAATCATTTGCAAAGTAACCAAAGGACTCATGGGATACAACGATTATATTACTTTTGAAATGCTTTGAAGCATCCCATATATCTTTGCCCAAATCGGAAAGCCTTGAATCCAGTTCCATCTTCCTTTTTCCATAGTACTCCGAATTCTCAGGATCAATTTCCAAAAGCGCCTCATAAACATTCTGGGCCTGCTGCCTGAATCTTATGGGACTTACCCATATATGGGGATCATAGATTCCATGCTCATGGCTTTCCCCGGCCTCCTCCTCTTCACCGTGCTCCGAAGACTTCAGAAGCTCTATGCCCTGACTGGTATCAACTATTCTCGTTCTTTTTTCGTTAATGTTGGGCAGTATTTTATCTAACCACGGTTCCATGCCTGCCCCGTTATATATCAGCATGTCAGCCTTGCTGATCTCCGCTGCCGTCTTTGGAGCAGGCTCCCAGTCATGAGGTTCCGCTCCCGCAGGTACCATAGTTATGACCTCCGCCTTGTCTCCTGCTATTTCACTTGCAAGAAAATACATGGGGTAAAAGCTGACATATATTTTCAATCTTTGGTCAGCCGGCTCCTTTCCGGCTTCCGTACAACCTGACAGCGCCGTGGCTGACAATAGTAAAATAATTACTGCAGTCATTGCCTTTTTCATTGCCTCTGCTCCTTTTTGCAAATCATTTGCATTTACATTGTATAATATGCCCAAGGCTGTGTCAATTATGCTGTCTCAAACTTGAATTTTCCTCAAACAGGAAGTATAATTAAGAAAGGTATAAAGAGGCTACAAAGAAGAACGCAATATATGACTGCCCCCCATATCAGAAAATCCTGAAAACGGCATGTATTAAAATGTGATAAAGGATGAAATAATATGGAATACAGGCAAAATAACATTATCGAATCATTTCAATCGTTCTTTGGAAAGGAAGAACTGCTTGCGAAAGTAATTGAGTTCTTCCCCTATCCCATTCAGGTTTATGCTCCGGATGGAACATCGGTGCTTGTAAATAAGGCCATGCTGGCCGAATTTCATAATGTCAGCCCTGACATGGTTGTGGGAAAATACAATATATTCAAAGATCCTTACATTATTGCCTCAGGCCAGCTTCATGCGGTAAAACGGGCTTTCCAGGGAGAAACCGTCTTTTTCCCGGATGTCAGAGTACCTTTGGAAGATATTACAGAACGATACGGTATAAAGGATTTAGATGTGGAGGCTGTATATCAGGACATTACGGTTTTCCCCATTTTGGATGACATGAACCGGGTGTTATTTGTTGTGGCATTTATGATTAACAGGAGGGTTTATCGCGGCAAGGATGAAATTGAAAAGGCGAAAGAATACTTGGAAAACCACTGGATGGATAAGTTTAACGCAAGTGAAACGGCAAAGGCGGCATGCCTCAGCAAGGCACATTTCACAAAGCTGTTCAAGAAGCATACAGGCGTAACCCCCCATGAGTACTATATCAATTATAAAATCAGCAAGCTGAAGGATAAGCTGCTGGATACCAACCTTTCCATAGCTCAGGCCTTTGCTGCCTGCAATATGGACTATAACGGCCATTCCGCAAGATTGTTCAAAGAAAAGGTCGGCGTTTCCCCTTCCGATTATCGAAAAATCTCAGATGGAAAGAAATGAGGGTAAACCCATGAAAGGTCAGATTGATGATGCACAATGGAGTTTTGCTGAATCACTGCAGTCGCTTTCTGAGAAACAAGAACTGCTTGCAAAAGTGATCGAGTTCTTTCCCTATCCCATTCAGATTTTCTCTCCCGACGGTACGGCAAGGATGATTAATAAAGCGGCGCTGGAGATGATAGGCATAAGAAGCATAGAATGTCATGTTGGCAAATACAATGTTTTTAAGGACCCTATCGTGCATGAGCTTGGCTTTATGGATCAGGTCAGGCAGGTATTGACGGGCAAAACCGTATACCTTAGCAATTTTAATGCGCCTTATAAGGATATGATCAAGTATTTTAATGTGAAAGACAGGGATATCCAGACCATAAGCTCAGACATTACTTGTTTTCCCTTGTTGAACGCTGATGGTGCTGTAGAATGCTTTGCCGCCGTTTTTATCTTTAAAAACATATACAAGGGGAAAGAAGAAATCGGACGAGGCAGACAATATATAGAGGCCCATTGGCAGGAGCCGTTTAACGCCGACGAAACGGCAAAGGCGGCATGCCTCAGCAAGGCACATTTCACAAAGCTGTTCAAAAAGCATACAGGTGTGACCCCCTATGAATACTATATCAACTATAAAATCAGCAAGCTGAAGGAAAAGCTGCTGGATACCAACCTTTCAATCGCCCAGGCCTTTGCTGCCTGCAACATGGATTATAACGGCCATTCCGCAAGATTGTTCAAAAAAAAGGTCGGCATTTCCCCGTCTGAATATAGGAAAATGTCGGAGTAAAATTAGATATCATAAAATTAATAACGAGGAAGCCCGGTTTTGGTTCAGTACGAAAACCCGGCTTCTTTTTCATTCAAAATAACATTTTTCGTACTGATTATAAGCATATTTTACCTATATTCACAGCTTACAGATTAATAAAATATTGATAGCAGCCACAAAAACGCCAGCAGTCCGGATAGAAAGGAGCATTCTTATGGGTAATGAAACGAATGAACTGCTGCCTGGGGAACTGTTTCCTCAAATCATCGATTTTTTACCTTATCCCATTGCCATATTTACTCCGCAATATACATTGGTTATGATTAACAAGGCATTTGCGAAGGCAGTAAAAATGCGGTTTATTAATGCGGAAAAAGGAACCGTACGCATCCTTCAGTACAAGATTGATGATACGCGGCTGGCTGAAGCCGTCAAACGTGTCTTTGCGGGAGACACCTTCTTCTTAGAGGACTTAAAGAACCCGTTTTCCATGTTTTCAGGAATTACACGGCAAAGCGCACCGCAGCCTGACAGTTTCAATAAGGCTGTTATTTTTCCTATAGCCGGTGATGCAGAAATCACCTATGGCGTAATTGTTTTTATGCCGTGAAGGAGTGAATAACAAAATAAAAAATTTTTATAGGAGGTTAAGATCAGTGAAGAGGAAACTTATGGCTTTTTTAATCACCATGGTGATGATGGTTACCATGATGGGGAATTTATCGGCATTTGCGGCCAATCTGCCGACCGGCGGCAACCTTGATCAAGCCCCGCAAAACCTGATGGTGGAGCTTAAGGAATGGGAAGATGGAAGACCATATTTTGCGCTTAAGTGGACTAACCCTCAAAGCATATGGGACCTGGGGCGATATGGTGTTGAACATGGAGAGTGGGGTGCGGAGTATCAGATTGATATGAAGATTGGTGATGGACAATGGCGTTATGACATGGGCGAGAGTCTTTTCGGGAATGCGCTTGATTTTGATGAAGAATTCGATAAACCCGGAAATTATATAACGGATGATGTTACATGCGATCCTATGGACTTGGGCGTGGATGGTAATGTAGATATCAAGGCAAATGTCTATCATTTGCGGGTGAGATACGCCTATGTAGCTAATCAGGGCAGCGATGAAGAGCATTATATATACAGCCCCTTTTCCAATGTTGTTTCTATCGGTACCAAAGCGTTCTACAAGAATGCTTCCACCTGGGCAAAGACAGAGCTCCAAAAGGCTTATGACCTGGGACTTATCCCCGACATATTGAAGGGTGCCGATATGACCAAACCGATAACCCGGGAGGAATTTGCCGAGCTTGGGGTATTGCTGTATGAAAAGGTTACAGGTAAAAAAAGCGATCCGGTTTCTCCGAATCCTTTTACCGATACTGCAAATCTACAGGTACTGAAGGCTTACAACATAGGTATAACCTCCGGGACCTCCCAAACCACCTTTTCACCGAAAGTTTTGATTAACCGTGAGCAATGCGCAACCATGCTGTTCAGGGCGATTAAGGCTATTCACCCCCAAGGGGATTACAGCATTGCGGGCGTCAAGGATTTTCCCGACCAGAAAAACATTTCGGCCTGGGCGAATGAAGCAACAAAATATATAAATAAAATCGGCGTAATTACCGGTGACGCCCAGGGCAATTTTATGCCAAAAGCAGCCACGCCGGCCCAGGAGGCTGCCGGATACGGCATGGCTACAAGGGAACAGGCCATAGCCTTATCAGTCAGAACCTATGATAAAGCGCCGGAAATTAAAGCATCCGGAACAGGCAGTTCCAATACTGAAATTGATTTGCCGATAACGGCACCGGACAGTTCCAATTCCGGCAGCGATTCATCGGGAGCTAAAGCAAGCAGCGGTCCCATACCCGCAGATATAAGAGCAGGATTGCCCAAGGGATTTCCTGACATTCCCGTTGCCGCCGATATGAAATACGATGCCTTTCAGAGCGGGATTTTTTCAAGGGACGGCAAAACTGCCATTGTCTATACGTCGAAACAATCATTAGAAGCTCTTTACAATTTGTATTTTGATTTCTTTAAGGGTTCAGAGAATTTTTTCACTCACAGACAGAATGATGGAAATTTCTCCTTTATTAGCTGTGTCAAGGATGGATGGGAGATAAAAGTGGATGTTTCGTGGAGTTTGGAACACTGGGTGTATATCACTGGCACACCCTATGAAGAATATTAAACACCTATTATGTACATTAAAAGAAGCCACAAATCTGTGGCTTCTTCTCTACTTTTTGCCTGTCAGGTATTTCATGGGATCCACATGCTGGCCGTTTTCCCTTACTTCAAAGTGCAGATGCGGCCCTGTGGACAGTCCGGTGCTGCCTGATTTGGATATCACCTTGCCCTTTTCAACCTTGTCTCCTACCTTTACAAGGAGCTTGCTGTTATGGGCATATAGTGTCGATATCTTGCCGCCGTGGTCTATGATTACGGTATTGCCGTAGCCTCCGTTGTATCCTGAGTATATGACCTTGCCTGCATTCGCAGCAAGCACGGAAGTGCCGCTGGGAACTGCGATATCTATTCCAGTATGCATTTTTTTCTTCTTAAGTATGGGATGGGTCCTGTTGCCATATTGTGATGTAATCTTGTAATAACCCGGTGCCGGCCATCCCAGCTCCCCTCCTATATACTTTTCCTTTGACTGCAGTTCAACTATCTTTTTTGCAATCTCTTTAGACTGCTCCAGAAGCTTGTCCTCCTGGCGCTCCAGTTCCTTGAGGTCACTTAGTATCTCTTTCAGGGTCATCTCTTTGACCTGCTTGGCTGTCTCAACCTCTTCCTTTTTCTTACCTATCTCATTCTTAAGCCTTTCTTTCTCTTCCAGCTCTGATGCCAGCTGGCTTCTTTTATCTGCAACCGAATCCCGGTAGCTTTTCATTTTGCTCAGCAGTTCCATGTCGAAGCTGATGATTTTTTTCAAAAAATCCACTCTGGATATGAAATCGGAGAAGCTTACAGAGTTCAGTATTACAGACATATATCCGACATTTCCGTTTTCATACATGACCCTGACTCTCTTTTTCAGCAGCTCCTTCTGATTCGCAGCTTCACTTGAAGCCCTTTCAAGCTCCCTTGTGGTCACTGCTATCTGGTTCTCCAATTGCGAAAGCTGATTTTCAACACTGGTAAGCTCATCCTCGGCCTGGTTAAGCTTGCTGTCCAAATCTTCTATGGCTTTTGCCACACTAACTTTCTCAGTCTTTATCTTGTTAATGCTGCTCTGCATCTGCTTTATCTGCTGATTAAGCTTGTCCTGACTCCTCTGAAGCTCATCTATTTCAGTCGGATTTTTTGCATATACATTAGCACAGGGTATTGAAAGCATAAGTGCTATCAGAGCTGCTGCTATCCTTTTATTCAACTTCACCCCTCCTAAACCTTAATGAACTTTCTTACTGAAATAAGGCTCCCCACTGCTCCGATTACAACCCCCACAATGATCAATAGTATTACCATGCTTAATATGATCTGATTAAAGGGTATCAGGGATATGGACATAAAGCCTATCATCTGGTTTTTCACAAGATCGGAGCAATAATAGTAACCTGCGCCCAATATTATAGTGGATACCACCGCTCCAATCATCCCTACTACAATACCTTCTATTATAAAGGGCATCCTGACGAACCAGTCCGTAGCCCCTACGTATTTCATAATTCCAATTTCACGCCTTCTTGCATACAGGGTAAGCTTAATGGTATTTGCAATAATAAATATTGATATGAACAGCAGTATCAGAATAATAACAACGCTGCTCATCCTCATCACATAAGTCGCATTCAGGAGATTTGCAAGCTCCTCTTTGCCGTACACCACCTTTTCAATATTTGATATGGATGATACCGACAATGCCACACCGGATGCATCGGAAGGATCTGAAAGGGTGATTAAAAAAGCATCCGGCAGCGGATTATCTCCTTCAAGCCCCTCTAAAAGATAGGAGTTTTCGCCCCAGTTTTTCTCCAGATTGCTGAGGGCTGTGTTCTTGGATATGAACTCCACGGATTTAACACCATTAATTGATCTGATTTCGGTTTCCATAGTATCGATGATATTTTCGCTCAAACCGTCTTCCAGGTATACCATCATCTCTATTTGTGATTCCAGCTTGGTTGCAGCATAATCTATATTTATCACTATAATAAAGAATATCCCTATAACCAACAGTGCCGCGATTACCGAGGTTATCGCCGCAGCACTCATGGTGCTGTTTCTTTTAAGGCTTCTGAATCCTTCTCTGATGAAAAACTTACCTGTCCTAAGCTTCACTGCTGTACCCACCTTTCATTTCATCCCTGGTAATAATCCCATTTTCTATTTCAACAACCCGCTTCTTCATTTTGTCCACTATATCACTGGCGTGGGTGGCCATTAATATAGTCGTACCTCTTTGGTTTATTTCACTCAATGTCTTCATAATGTCCCATGACATATCAGGGTCCAAATTCCCCGTAGGCTCATCGGCAATAAGTATTGAAGGGCTGTTGACCATTGCTCTGGCCAAGGATACTCTCTGCTGCTCCCCCCCTGAAAGCTGCTGAGGATAAAGGCCTGCCTTCTTGCTCAGTCCGACCATGCTCAGTATGATCGGAACCTGGCGCCTTATTTCCTTTGGAGGAGCTTCAATAACTTCCATTGCAAAAGCAACGTTCTCATATACCGTCTTCTCCTGCAGCAGCCTGAAATCCTGGAATACTACGCCTATATTCCTCCTGTGAAAGGGTATCTCCCTTCTTTTGTATTTTGTTATATCCTTATCTCCCACGATGATAGTACCTGTGGTTGGCTCCATCTCCTTGAGCAGCAGTTTTATAATAGTTGACTTGCCGGCTCCGCTGGAGCCTACAAGAAAAACGAATTCTCCGTTGTTTATAGTCAGGTTGATATTCCTCAATACCTTATTGCCATCTGCAAATTCCTTGCTTACATTCCTCAGCTGTATCAATCTATCACACTCCTTACCAAAACCGTCAATACAAAACAAATATAGTGCAGATTCGACTCAAACAACTTATACTTCTACAAAAATGCAGAAAAATCCTTTAAAAATGCCAATGTTTTTGTTTTGTAATAAATAATTTATTTGCAATAAAAAATGGAGACGTTTCTCCAAACGTCTCCATGTCTTATATTGCTATTTCCGATACTTTTCCACGAACCAATCTATCAGTTTCCTTGATATGCTTATTGACCCCGGAATCTGCGGCATTTCATCCACTCCGAACCATCCTGCGTCTGCAAGCTCATTATCGTCTATCCGTATCTCACCTTTATCATGCTCTGCCGTAAATGCAAGCATGTACGAATGAGGAAAAGGCCAGGACTGGCTGCCGAAATACCGTATGTTTTTTACCTCTATGCCTACCTCTTCTTTTATTTCCCGCTTTATACACTCTTCAAGAGTCTCCCCTGCTTCAACAAAGCCTGCCAGCACACTGTAACGCCCCGAAGGAAAGCTTTTATTCCTGGCTAAAAGCAGCTTATCCCCTTTTGTTACAGCAACAATAACTGCGGGAGACATACGCGGATAGAATATTTGCCCGCATTTATTGCATACCCTTGCATGCTCTTCGGTTCTTCTTACTGTGGCTTCTCCGCAGGCGCCGCAGAACCTGTGGGTTTCATCCCACTCCAATATTTGAACTGCCCTGAATGCCGCCTTCAGCATGCATTCATCAATCTGCCCGTAAAGCTCTCTCAGTCCCACAAACTCCATTTCCTCAGGCACCGGGACTGCTTCCGGATACCTGGCAGTGTAGCAGGAATAGCCATCCATACTGCCGATATACAGCTTGTCCGTATCAAGCCCCGGAAGTGCCAAGTCGTCAGAGTCAGACACCATATATCCCTTCTCCAGTCTTTTCACCAGCAGGCTTCTCTGCCGGAACAGAAATAAAAATGATGTTTTGTCTTCCTCTTCGGGAGGAACAATTCCAAAAATAAAATCCATATTAACACCTTAACTTTCTGTATGATTACATCACTCAGTATATTATACAACAAATCAGAACCTTCGGATATATCAACTCCCGAGGCTCTGATTTGTTTGATTTATTTATTCTTCAATATCCCCTTTATCCTCTCAACCGTATTATTCCGCAGCTCCGTAACTGCTCCGAAATCCATGCAGCCCACATATTTTTTCTCCATGTCATCATGGATAAGCTTTGCTATTTTTATCCTTCTGACGCCTTCCTCCAGCATCCGGAGGTATGTTTCCGCATCCTTTTGAAGAAGCTCTGCCTTATCCTTGAATTTGCCTTCATCAATGATAGTATCCAGATCTATAATTTTATACGCCTTCATCTCTGTTTTGGGATTTATGGTTATACCCACCTTCAAGCCCTCAACAACCAAGGTCTGCAGTCTGTCAGGATTCAGAGGCTGATGATATAATTCAACACCATAGCCCTTCATGATGTATTCATCAGCAAGAAAAGAGAGTATCTCAGTAGAGACTGTGCCTGCCCCCCCCTTCAGGTAATAGCAGATATAGTTGCTCTGTATTATGCTTTCAACATAATCCACCAACCCTTCCGGAGTTATTGAACTGTCAAAAAGATGCCTGACAGCTGCATTTTTATTAATGGCACTGACACCATCCACCAATTCATACCTCAGTTCCGTTTTAAGCTTATTCAGCTTCTCCCTGTCTACTCCTTCTCCGATAATCTCCTCCATATCGTCCTGCATTTCCTTTGCTGCCCCCAAATACCTGTATGCACTCTCAAACCTCATTTTTATCTGCTTATTGCAGTTTATGATGTAGTATTTATCCTTCACAAGCCGCGGCTCATCCCAATACTCCCCAAGATTCAGTATTTCACCAACCGCACCCGGGTGTTTGGGATCTACTATATGAGGAGCGGTCCCATCCAACAGTGCGACATTTGCCTTTTTTATCACCACTCCGTCCAGGGATTTGTTATCTGAGGAGCAATAATGAAGTTCCACATCATATCCCAGTTTCAAAAATTCCTCTCCTATGGTCCTCATGAAGCTTGACTTTCCTGTCCCGGGGCCTCCTTTGATTACAAATATCCTCTCTGCATCCTCGGGTATGATATAGTCATAAAATGAAAAAAACCCCCTGCTTGTGTTGCCTCCCGGAAAAACCTTCTTTACCCTGCCCTTTTGTGCCATGCTTATACCTCCAAAAGAAAAATCGAATTACTATATCATATGCAATTCCACAGATTTATGCCATAAAGCTTGTATATCATGGACCAGGGAGGCAGGTTTCTCATCCCAGGCACTTATCGAGGGTCGTTTTATCAGCAGCACCCAGCATGTATCCGTTTGCTCCGATTTCAAATGCATCAAGAGCATAATCCCGGCTCTCCGAGATAAAAACCACCCGTATATTGCAATTGGCCAGCTTAACCATTCTTGCCGCTTTTAAACCGGGTATCCCTTCACATCCCAAACGTATTATGCATAAAGCCGGATTAGACTTGATAACCTTTGCCATAAACCGGTCATAATCATCGAATACTTCAACCTCTGAGATCTTCTTATTATCAGATAGGCATTCAAGCATGCGCTTAAGGCTTTCGCTTTTCTTGTCCAATACATACACATTCATAAAGTACACCCCCATCTTGAAGAATTCAATATGCGTATACCGGAACATCCGGACGGCGATTCCGGAAACATCCGGACACGAAACCGGAGGTATCCGGACACTTTGCCGGCTAACTTGATTGTAAAATAATTGCTGCATTTGAGCAACAATAATTAGCATTATTTAGGTCTTGTCCAGATTCTGCATCTTCCTGGTTGCTATAACCTCTCTCATCGAGAGTTTTGAATCAAGCTCCAGAATATATGAGTTATGTATAATCCTATCCATTATTGCATCAGCTATTGTCGGGTCAGGGAAAAGCTCATACCACTGGCTTTGGGATATCTGTCCGGATAGGATCATAGAACCCCTGTTGTAACGTGATTCTGCAATCTCCAGTATGTCCCGGCTTTCTTCCAGGGTGTATGACTTCAAGCCTATATCATCAAGTATAAGGAGACGGGTGCTTTGAAGTCCTTTCATAAACTTTGAATATTGGCCGTTGGACTTTGCTTCTTGAATTTCCAGAAGCAGCTCCGGAATTCTGAAGTACTTTACAGTATAGCCTTTTCTGCATGCGCTATTGCCGAAGGCACAAATCAAGTAAGTTTTTCCGCTGCCGGTCTTTCCGGTAGTGATGATATTCAGCGATTTTTCGATGAAATCACAGCTTGCGAGTTCAAGGATTGACTGCTTATTAATAGTTCTATTGGAGGAATAATCTATATCTTCGATGCAGGCATTTAAGCCAAGGTTAGCATTCCTAAGCAAGCGTT
>JAGOLK010000080.1:0-4144 GCA_017994115.1 Clostridia bacterium
TTTGATGATGTCAAGGGATGTACACATTACATAATAATAATAGGGGAATGAAGTTTCTTTAATTTATATAAACAAAATAATAAAAAAGGGGGTGAGATTTTGGAGCATGTATATGATTCACAAAACAGGCTTCAGGGATATGTTGACGGTGATGTGATTTATGACGGCTGGAACCGTGTTGCAGGTTATACAGATGGCCGGATGATTTACGATGAATATTCCAACCCTATGGCATATGTAGACGACAGGTTTGTTTACGGAATGGATGGCAGGCCTATAGGGTTTTATAGTAACGACTACAGACTATACGATATGTCAGGCAGGTATATGGGCTATGGAAATCAAGGCTTCAGAGGATTGCTTGGTACTGTGCTCCTCCTGCTGCTTCTCAGACGCTTCAGAAGGCGAAGGCGAAGACGCAGATTCGGATTCGGGTTCGGGTTTTAGCTCTTTGTATTTTTACATTGGAACAAAAAAGCTACAAAAGAAATTCCCCGCTTACTTTCTAAAGCGATAGCCTACTCCGCTGACGGTATCGATATATTTTTTTTCATTCCCTGTGTCATCAATTTTTTTTCTTATTGACGCAATATGCATATCTATAGTTCGCGTTTCGGGGCTGTAGTCCGCTCCGCCTATTGCATTCATTATTGCTTCCCTTGATAAAACCACTCCTGCATTGGAAGCCAAAAGGCAAAGTATTTCAAACTCTTTAAATGATAAATCAATAACCTTGTCATTTTTCTTTAACGTTCTTTCTTTCATGTCAATATACAAATCGCCAAACATCAGGCAGGAATTAATATTTGAAGGTATCAGCTGCGTTCTTCTCAGAACTGCATTCAGTCTGGCAATAAGCTCCCTTTGGTGAAAGGGTTTTGTTATGTAGTCATCCGCACCGATCTCAAGCCCCAGGATAGCTTCCAGCTTATCATCATTTTCTGTGACAATAATTATTGCAACAGAATGAAAAACAGGATGATTTCTGATCTGCTTCAATATTTCTATCCCATTAATATCCGGAAGGTTCAAATCCAGTATTACTGCGTGAATATCGTGATTTTTAAAATGCTGTAAGGCATCATTGCCATTTGTTGCTTTTATAGCTGAAAAACCATGCTTTTCAACTGTTGCACATAAAATTTTCAGTGTGATGGGGTCGTCTTCTATTACTAGAACATTTTTCATAAAAGTCCCACCCTTTTCGGATAAATATGTAATAATTGTGCTATTAAGATAAATTATAACAAAGTTTGACTATAATAATAAAGTATTGATATAAATATAATATAGATTCTAACTGGGGTGAAAGTGATGGAAAGGATAAAATATGACAATATTTTTGATAATGGGCATACCCCTATGCTGATAATTGACAGTGATACAGGCGAAATCAAGGATGGGAACCGGGCAGCCTGCAATTTTTACGGATATACCAGGGACAAGCTTCTGAAGCTGAAAATTACGGATATCAATACCCTCAGCCAAGAAGAAGTATTTGAGGAAATGAATAAGGCCAGGAAAGAGGACAGAAAATTTTTCAGGTTTAAGCATAAGCTGGCCAATGGAGAGATAAAGGACGTGGAAGTATACAGCGGGCCAATATCCGGTAATGTGGGATCACTTCTGTTTTCAATAATTCATGATGTTGAGGATAAGAGGAAAATGGAGCGCACCATCAGGCTTCAGGAAAGCTATTTTATGAGCCTGTATGAGAACTCACCGGAAGCCATAGCAATTCTTGACAATGAATTCAGAGTAATTAGTATTAACAGCAGTTTTGAGAGGATATTTCAGTATTGTATTGATGAAATAAGGAATAAGAATATTACCGATGTTCTGTGTGAAAAGGAGTCTTATGATGAGTCCGCTTATTTCAAAGACAGTATAACCAGAGGCGAATTTGTAAGAAAGGATATTGTTCGAAGGAAAAAGGACGGAGAGCCCGTAGAGATATCCTTCCTTGGATATCCCATAATATCCCATGGGGAGCAGATAGGGGTATACGCTCTTTACTCGGATTTAAGCAAGATTAATGAGGAGAAAAGGGAACAGGAGAAAAAGATACAAATGTATATCAATATGCTGGAGGATGCCAAGCTTAAGGCAGAAGAGGCCAGTAAGTTCAAAACGCAATTCATAGCTAATATGACACATGAAATACGGACTCCCGTGAATGGGATAGCAGGAATATTGGAGCTTTTGAAGGATGCGCAGCTTCCTGACGAGCAAAGGGAATATTTTCATATGCTGGAATACTCGGTGAACAGGCTGTCTTCAATCATCAATGATGTAACGGACATATCAAGGATTGAAGCAGGCAAGCTGGAGCTTAGAAATATCGAGTTTAATATAAGGCAGCTTATGAATGACGCAGCAGCATACTATAAGGTGCAAGCGGGCAGAAAGGGGCTTGACCTGAGTTGCAGCATAGATCCTGAGCTGCCGGATTTCTTGATTGGCGATCCGGATAAACTGAATCAGATATTGTTCAATCTGCTGTCAAATGCCGTTAAGTATACCGAAATAGGGCATATCGGCATTGAAGCCAGGGTAGCCGGCAGAGATGCAGACAATGTAAGCGTCAATTTCAGCGTTAGTGATACCGGAATAGGTATTCCAAAAGAAAAGTCAAAACATATATTTGAAGATTTCTTCCAGCTGGAAACAATAAATAACAGAAAATACGGCGGGACAGGCCTTGGGCTTTCAATATCAAAGAAGCTGGTTCAATTGATGGGCAGCGATATTGAAGTTGAAACAAAAAATGAGGGAGGCTGTATTTTTTCCTTTACGATTGAATTTCCTGTACCTGAACCCCGGGAAGCGGAGAGGGATAACTATAAGAGCGCCGGGTGCAGCATAGGGACACTTCCTGAACTGAATATACTTGTTGCGGAGGATGACAGCGTTAACCAAAAGGTATTAAAGGGGCTTTTGGAAAGGGCCAAGTGCAGCGTCACTATAGCCGCAAACGGAAAAGAAGCGCTTAAAATATTGGATAAGAGATTTTTCGATGTTATTCTGATGGATATATATATGCCTGAATTGAATGGTTTTGAAACTGCAAAGCTTATCCGCAAAAGCGAAGCGCTGACGGACAGGTATACGCCGATTATTGCATTAACAGCTGCTGTGCAGAATGAAGACAGGGAGAAGTACATAAGCGCAGGAATTGATGATTACATTGCAAAGCCTTGCGGGAGGGAGCAATTATTTGACAAGATTTCAGGAGTGCTGAAAAACAGATGCAAAAGCAAAGTATTTAACCTGAAGTCACTTATGGATAGGCTGGAAGGCGATTACAGCTTACTGAAAGATATTATAGAAGAGGTTGCAAGCAGCGAATATGAAAGGGAGTTCTTCGGGGGGATCGAGGATTGTATTAAAGAAAAGGATATAAAAAGACTAAGCAGGCATATCCATAAATTCAGGGGCAGTATTTCTCATTTCCAAGCCGGTGCCATTGATGAAGTACTTAGTGAAATAAAAGTAAAATGTAAAGAACGGGACTTTTCCGGTATAGAAAAACTATGCGGGAAGTTAAGGCTTGAATATATACGATTGAAAGAGTGTCTTATGTTTTATATTAACAGGTAAAGGGAACTTGAAAACGGCAAGTTCCTTTTATTTTTACAATATTTTTACAATATCCGTCATGTTTTTTACACGAGTGTTATATACTGCGATTTATACATTTAACATCAATCAGCGAAGCTTTTCAGATTAATGCATTGGGGGATAAGGAGGGAAATACAATGAAGGATAAGTGCATTTACGACAGTATTTTTAACAATAGCCATATTCCTATGCTCATTATTGACTGTGAAAGCGGAGAGATTAAGGATGGAAATTTAGCTGCATGCAGGTTTTACGGATATGGAATTGAAGAACTGCTAAAAATGAAAATTACTGATATTAATACTTTAAATAATGAGAAAAGAGAGATGGAGTACATGATCAATATGCAGGAAAGCTATTTTTTGAGCTTGTATGAGAACTCACCGGAAGCCATAGCAGTACTTGATAATGAGTTTAGAATCATCAGCATCAATAAAAGCTTTGAAAAGGTATTCCAATACAGTATTGAAGATATAAAGCAGCGGAATATAACCGATGTTCTGTGCGATGAGAAATTTTATGG
>JAGOLK010000080.1:4244-6788 GCA_017994115.1 Clostridia bacterium
CAGTACTTGATAATGAGTTTAGAATCATCAGCATCAATAAAAGCTTTGAAAAGGTATTCCAATACAGTATTGAAGATATAAAGCAGCGGAATATAACCGATGTTCTGTGCGATGAGAAATTTTATGGTGAATCCGAATATTTTAAGGATTGCATAACCGGAGGAGAATTTGTGAGGGAGGAGACGCTGAGGAAGAGAAAGGACGGGACTCTGGTGAACGTATCCTTGCTTGGATATCCAATAACATTAAAGGGAGAACAGATAGGGGTATATGTTATTTATACGGATTTAAGCAATGTAAAGGAAATAGAAAGTAAAAAGAGGCTGTTTTCAGAGATATTCAGGAACAATACGGTAGGTGTTGTTATAACTGATATTGATGGAAAAATTCAATGGATAAACAATGCCTTCACAGAAATAACCGGTTATACTGAGAATGAAGTCAACGGAAAGAAGCCGAGCATTCTAAAATCGGGGATTCATGATCAAGAGTATTACAGCAATATGTGGATTTCCCTATTGAATTCGGGAAAATGGCAGGGAGAGGTTTTCAACAAACGTAAGGATGGGGAATTGTATCAAATAAGCCTGAACATTTTTGCTATCAGGGACGACAAGGGCATTATAGATCATTTTGTCGGAATGCTCAGTGATATTACTGACGTAAAGCAGAAAGAAATCAGAATAGAGACGCTTACCAACAAGGATAGCCTTACGGACTTGTTCAGCCGGGATTATTTTGTCAATAGGCTTAATAACGAGATTTCAAGAAGGAATAAAAGTAAAGATTTAGACGGGAAATTGGCAATCATATTTCTGGACATAGATGACTTTAAAGAAATCAATGATACTTTGGGACATATTGTAGGAGATATCATTTTGAAAGAGTTTGCAAAAAGGCTTAAAGCCAGCATCAGAGAGAATGATATTGCAGCCAGGTTCGGCGGTGATGAGTTTATAATTATGCTGCTGCTGGCAAAAGAGAATTATGAGATACTTCATATTGCAAACAGAATACTGGAGGAGATAAGCAAGCCCTTTGTCATGGACAGCATTGAACTGCATATAACAGCCAGCCTGGGTATTGCAAAATATCCCGATGATGGATCGGATTCGACTGCTTTAATCAGAAATGCAGATATTGCAATGTACAGGTCAAAAGAGAACAAAAGCAGGAAAATTACCATGTTTGAATCGGAATTGGACGAGGAAGTCAGGGAATACTTCAAAATCAAGAACAATTTAAGAAATGCAGTAACGAATCGGGAACTATTTTTGGAATACCAGCCTATAATTGACGCCGTAGAAAATAAAATAGTCGGAGCGGAAGCATTATTAAGGTGGAATTACGAGGGGAGAAAGGTTATTCAGCCAATGAAGTTTATTCCCGTGGCAGAAAAGAACGGTTATATGCAATCCATAGGGGAGTGGGTAATGCTTGAAGCATGCATGCAGAATAAGCTATGGCAGAATAAAGGTTACAGCCCGATATATGTTTCGGTCAATGTATCCATAATCCAGCTTGAGCAGCCGAAATTTTATGAAACTGTGGAAAAAGTGCTGAATGATTCACAGCTGAACCCTGAATATTTACAGTTAGAGATAACCGAAACAATTTTCACCAAGAACTACGAAAAGATTGCGGACACAATCAGAAGAATAAATGAATTGGGAGTCAAAATAGCGATTGATGACTTTGGGACAGGTTATTCCTCCATGGGACAGCTTAGCAGGCTTGAGATAGCCAAGCTGAAAATTGACAAGTCCTTTATCTGGGAAATACATCGAAGTGAAAATAAGAACAAAATTGTAAAAGCTATTATTTCTTTAGCAAAAAGCTTGAATCTTGATCTGACTGCAGAGGGGGTGGAGGCAAGCGATCAGCTGGATTTCCTGATTGAAAACGGATGTAATATTGTTCAGGGATATTTATACAGCAAACCTTTGCACTCATGTGACATTGAAAAGCTTTTTCAATGAAGTGAAATAGTATGGCATATATTGATGCAATTAATTCTGCTCTTGAGGTACTAAGGGATATGCTGATGAGCCTGATTCATAGCAAGTGTAATAATAATCGGTAATAAACCGCTGAAATGTTCATGATTGCCATACTGCTTTACTATATAACAGGGGTGCCGCAAAACTGCGGCACCCCTTTCTCATAATATGAAGAATGTGACATATTTGAAGTTCGTAGTCATCCTGCAGAGCACTGACCTTGTATAGCAGCGAGTACTTATTGGCTTTGGGCAACAGAATCGAGAGAAGATACGCAGTAAAATCCGTGGGATTTACGTGAGGTAAATCCAGCACATACCAACAGGAGGTTGGGTTTATGTGCGTCAGGATTTTACAAGTATCAAGCTCTGATTCTGTCCAAAGCTAATATCGTGCGAGTCGGTATACAAGGTTATTGCTCTGGGAGTATGACTGCAAACTTATAATTATGCCGCATTATTCTTCTTATGTGCAAAACTTTGCAGTATATTGTCATTTTTTCATAATATTTGTATAATAATTACAATAGCCATCAAAGGAGGGA
>JAGOLK010000081.1 GCA_017994115.1 Clostridia bacterium
GTATCCTCTTTTTCTGATACGATTTCTTACTTTTTGGAAAAATTTACGGTTTTTTCTGGATAAGATCACTTTCTTGAAATAATTAGTTTAAAAACAGTGACTTTTTCAGTGGTTTCGAAACGTCCCCTTGTCTCTTCCCCACAGCGAGACAGGAGAAACGTCCCCTTGTCTCTTCCCCATGTCCTTTCTGCTCTATTCCGCTTCTATTCTATTATCTTTTCCACATATTCCGAAGTAAAGGCTGCAAGCAATGCGCCGTAACCCAGGTCAAACTCCATGATGTCTCCTACTTTGTATTCCCTGCCGCAGTCACTTACATCAATTATTAAATGGTCGCTGCTTGCTCCTATTACTATGGCATCCTTGTCTCTGGGCTGTATGCCGTCAACCTTTAAGTCCTGCCTGCCGGAAGCCAGGATAGCTCTTTTCCTTATGCCTCTGTCTATAAATACAGGTTTTTCGCCGAAGGCATCAACCCCGGTCTCTCCAACAGGTACGGAGGGTTTTTCCTTTAGCTCTATAATTTCCGCCATGTATGTGAACACATCGCCGTAGGTGCCTTCTATTCTTTCCCCGTAAGCAGTTTCATTTCCAAGAACTATTGCTTCTCCAAGGCGCAGCTGGTTTATGCCTTTGGGGACCTTATTCTTTTCCACCAGGTGTAAGCTGCTTGAATTCCCGCCGGAGATTATATCCAGCTTAATATCATATTTCTTTTCAGTCTCTTCTGCCAAAGCTGCCAGTAACCCGAGGTTCTCCACGCTTGGGATTACTGCTCCGTAGCAGGTGAGGTTGGTGCCCAGCCCCACAAGCTTTATACCCGGTAGTTTCACTATTCTGCCGGCAAATTCAACTGCATCTTTATACCATACGCCTTCCCTAAGGTCTCCAAGGTCTACCATAAGTATGATTTTATGGATCTTGCCTCTTTGCAGTGCCTTCCCGGAAAGGGCCTTTATAACCTCATACTCTGAGTTAAGGCTGATATCAACATGTTCAACTATTTCATCAACCTGTGACAGCATTGGAATTCTGAGAAGCATTTTTTCCGCATTAAGTTCTTTCAGCTTGATTATGTTTTCAATCCTTGAGTCAGCAAGCATTTTTGCCCCCGCCGCCACGGATGCTTCGGCAATCTCCGGTATACCGCAGTATACCTTGGTTACGGGTACTATGTCAATCCCAAGCCTTCCGCACTTTTCAGCCAGTATTTTGGTATTGTGCTTAAGCTTTTCCCTGCTGACTTTTATTGCAGGATAACCCATTATTCAATTCACCCCCAAACTTTCCTTCATAAGCGCCAGTGCCGCTTCGGGAAACCTCTTTGAAAGCACTCCCAGGGATGCCATTATGTAATGGTTGTCAATCAGCACCTTGGCTTCCTTTCCCGGATACAATTCAGTCCCTTTGCCCTGCAGCCCCACGGATTTCAATATATCAATACGCCCGGGGAGCCTGGTCAACGCCCCTCCCGTTCCGACTATATATTTTACATTTGTCAGGTCCTTTCCTTCGGCAACAGTCTTCTTTCCTGTCGGGCCGTAAAGGAACCGCAGCTTTCCTGCATGCCTCTCCAGGGATGTAAGAACAGCTTCCTTGGTCAGTCTTTCTACAAAAGCCTTTTCCCGTTCAGTTTCGGGAATTGGCTTTGCATTATTTACAAGCTCTTCTGCATCCAAGAACTCCTTCTTCAGTTCATCCAAGCCTATTTTCTCAACTATATGCGGAATATTCACATATACTCCCAGATCTCCCTCAACAGTTCTCTTTGCCGCAGGTTCAGGGCTTATAAGCATAAGGCTTATTTCTTCGGAGCCCTCTGTGACTGAGTGAACATCAGTGGTGGCACCTCCCACATCGAAAACCACAAGGTCGCCCAAATGTTCCTTCAATAGCCTGGCAGCCTCCATTACCGCTCCCGGTGTAGGAATAATGGGGCCTTTAACCATATCTCTCACAGTGCTCATTCCGGGAGCATGTATTATGTGCTCTTCAAATACCTCCTGAATGACTTTCCTTGTAGGTTCTACATTAAGCATATCAACCTTCGGATATACATTCTCCACTATATAAAGCCTTGTATTTGTCTCTTCCGCAATAAGCTTTACTTCCTCCTGATTCTCGATATTCCCGGCATATATTACCGGAATGCCTAATCCCATGGAAGCAATCATTTCAAAATTGTGCAGGGCGGTATCCCGTTCTCCGTAATCCACCCCTCCTGCAACCAGTATTATATTCGGCCTTATATCTTCCAGCCTCTTCAAATCCGTTCTTCTGAGCCTTCCGGCAGTAACATGCTTTATTATTGCTCCCGCACCCAGGGCGGCTTCCTTTGCAGCTCTGACCGTCATATCATAAACAAGCCCGTGAACCGTCATTCTGAGGCCTCCGGCAGCACTGCTGGTTGCGAGGAACTCATCCCATTCAAGCTCAGATGCTCCAAGGTTCCTCTTCAGGTCTTCCACAGCACCCTTAAGGCCTTCGGTAACATCACCATTAAGCACCGTAGTAGGAGCTTGCCCTTGTCCGAGGAATTTCGGACAAGGGCTCATAATTTTGTCGAATGCATTGACTACTGTAGTAGTACTGCCAATTTCTGCAACAAGCACACTAATTTTCATTATTCTGCTTTTCCCTTCTTCTCTTTACGAGGAAGCTTGCTACATCATTTCCATGGGTACCTCTGCCGAAGCCTGCGTCCATGCCTGCTTCCACTGCAATTTCATTGGTAACCTGTGTACCCCCTACAACCAGCATTACTTTATCTCTTATACCCTTTTCAACGCAAAGCTCATGAATCTTTCTCATATTCTTTGTATGGACATCGTCATGGGTAATTATCGTGCTGGCAAGTATTGCATCCGCATTTGTCTCTATAGCTGCATCCACCAGCTTTTCAACAGGGCAGGAGGTACCAAGGTACAGGTACTTGATGCCGTACTTTTCTATTCCCCCATGCTTGATATCAAGAGTTTCCTTCATTCCTACCGAATGCTCATCGTTTCCTACCGTGGCAGCTACAACAAACATCGGTTTCTCAGATATGTCCTCTCTTATTTCCTCGTCTGATAATACAGGAGCCTTTTCGGGAATTACAAGGTCATTAACATTGATATCAAACTTTACTTTGCCTTTTATTTCTACAATGGTGCCTTCAGAGGGATGCATTGCCTGTTTGTGGACTACCGTAACATCTTCAAGCCCCATTTTCTCGCCGCACTTTATGGCTGCAAATTCCGCGGTCCTTTCATCAAGGGGCAGGAATATGGTAGTTGCCACAACTCCGTCTGCCCTCCATTCAACCTCCGGTTTTACAACATCCGTATCATAGTATTTTTCAAGCTCCTTAAGCCTTGTATTCACATTGTCATACTCGTCAAGCTCATCGATATATACTATTTTGGAAGGATCTTCGAAGGTATCTCCGCCTATGGCATCGGATGCTTTCTTGAATTCTGCGGGTATATTGTTATATCCGTAGTGAACGGATACCGGGGCAAAATAGTCCTTATCCCTTTCAAATATCATTCCCACGCCGATACCGCCGTCAATTTGTCTTGGAATACCGTCGCCGTTCCTTTCCGGATAATACCCGCTGTCAATGAAGAAGCCGTTTTCCACAGCCTTGAAGTACCCGCCTACTTCCAGTATCTCTTCCATGAAGAGAACTGCTCTTTCTTTAAGCTCTCTTACCTCTTTGCCCAAAGGGCCTTCCCTGTCCAGTTTGACCATTTCACGGAGGCCGTCCATGCCATTTAGGGCTTGCTTGGCTGTGCTGATTGCTGCTATGTTATTGTAGTGCCACGGTACGTTTCTTCCCTCATCGGGAGTGATGGTAGACTGTATATCGGCGCTTGTAAGCCTTGAAATCAAAAGGTCAAGGGTATGGGTAACCGTTGCTTCCCTCATGTCTGATTCCATATATTTTGTGTTCTGCTGTGCCCTCATTTTGTACTCCGAGAAGAAGTCCCTGAGTGCTACCGCATAAGGCAGGTCTATTCTCATACGCGGCGCCGGAGGTGCTGTGGGCGGTACTGTTGAAAGTG
Organism: Clostridia bacterium; assembly: GCA_017994115.1. Classification (GTDB taxonomy): domain Bacteria; phylum Bacillota; class Clostridia; order Lutisporales; family Lutisporaceae; genus BRH-c25. The sequence goes on from JAGOLK010000081.1 coordinate 4,050, forward strand.
CTATATTCTCCGGTTTTATACCAACCTTTCGTGAGAATATGCTGTTTATGGCATGCTGAACCATAAGCTCAGGCCTTACCTTCCAGGCCTTCATTGCAGTTGCATTGGCATTATGGGCTCCGTCTATCTGCAGAATATCCGCCCATGCCATAACCTTTTTCGCCTCGCAGGCATCTACAAAGCTTCTTACCATGTTTACATTCCTGTACAATACATTGTATTGTGGATCCTGGTGAGCACCATTTACTCCTTCTTCCGCAAACATTACAGCAATATCAGGCCCTGCGACGCCTGAAATATACGAATGGAAATTAATCGGCCTTCCCACCTCGTCCTCTATCATATCGAGAGCTTTTCTCGTTGCCCTGCACTGCTTTCTTGTAACGGCTATACCGCCTATTCCCTGTGTAGTTCCTTCAATCAAAGAGTCAATATGAGATTGTCCCATGGTTCTTATTACCATGATATGGTCGGCCCCATGCCATGCCGCCATTCTCATTCTTCTAATATCATCTTCAAACCTTCCTGAAGCAATTTCAGTAGTGATTACACAATCCGGCTGAGGATCAATGTAATTGAAGCCGCGGCTTCCCGGCAGGGGAATGTAGTTCTTCAGGCCTTCAGAGATTTCATGGTATTCAAAATCCCCAACCTTCCTCTTTTCATTCCTGCCCTCTCTCCAATGCCAGCCTCTTCTTCTCGGCCTGTAGCTTTCAAGGTCCTGCAATAATTCCTTTATATCCAGCTTTTTATTCGGATCCAGTTTCATTTGCTCCCCCTCCTTTAAAACAATGTGTCGACTTCATCCCAGTATCTTCCTTCTGCAAGCCCGACTCCTGCTTCCCTCACAGAGACTCCCAGCTTCTTAGAAAGCCTCCAGACTACATTACCGGCACCCTTGCCCATAAGCCCTTTTCTCATTACACCTTCAACTATTGGCTTTACTTCAAGGCTTGAAAAACCCATTCTGAGCAATATGCTTCTTTCTATTGCGGGAGTTGTGTTCTTATAGCCAAGTTCCAGCATCGGATCAACAATTTTCTCGGCCAGCTCCCAGAATCTCTTTTTCAGCTCTTCATCAGAAAGATTCGCAAGATGCTTTCTTCTTACTTCATAGTCATCTGCACGCTTAACTGCCATTTCTATCCCTCCACCTACTTTATTTTTACGTTTAGTTCAGCAAGAACGCCTTCCACAAAACTGTCATTGGTTTTTGCATCCTTGACAAGGAACTCAAAATCCTCTTTTGTAATTTCAGTTACCTTATAATTGTTGATGCAGTTTTTGATATATGATGCTCTTGCCTTGTCAATGTCGTAATCTCTTACTTTTATATCTGAAGGATGTGCCGGAAGTATGATGTTCTTTCCGGGTTCGTCACGGTCAGGATTGCCGAACAATATTTCTATGCCGTTTTTCTTGGCAAACGTAAGCTGAGGCATCGGATGCTTCCCTGCTCCTGTGTATTCTGTTTCCTGAACCACAATAATCTGGTCCTTATCCATTTCCTGTGCCAGTGCAAAAGCAGCCGTCAAGGATGTGTTTCCTGCAGGACCCCTCTCCAGTCCTTCAAGCACTGATAATGCTTCTGTGATATAAAACACTTCACCCTGTTTTACCAATACATATCTGTCCAGATATCTTAAAGGCCTTGCAGCATTTCTCGGTACATCAGCCCTGTCAGGCCATGTGGCAAAGGGTATTCCGAAGCCTGTGTGGCCTGTAGTAAAGGACTTTCTGTTAAAATCCCTGTCGGAGGCCATATGAAGCCCCGAAAGGTCAACGCTTGCACCAACAACCTCAACATCCTTTGCTCCCGCTTTCAAAAGCCCTCTGGCAGTACCGGTTACATTGCCGCCTCCTGCGTGGGTAATTACAACCTTGTCCGGGTCCCTTCCGATCTTCTCCCTGAACTGCATGGCAAGCTCATATCCTAAGGTTTCCACTCCCGCTATTCCGAAAGGAGTGTACAGGGATGCATTAAAGTATCCTGTTTCCTCCAGCAAGGTCAGGAAGGTGTAGAAGAGTTCCGGTCCGACTGTCAGCTGTACCACTTCTGCTCCATAGGCTTCACAGGCACGCTGCTTTTCAAGTATTTCGGGCTGTCCTACCATTCTGCTGTCGTAGCATTCCTGAACAACAATGCATTTAAGCCCTCTCTTTGCAGCCTGTGATGCCACCGCTGCACCATAGTTGCCGCTTGTTGCCGTTACTACTCCTTTGTATCCGTGCTTTTTCGCATGGTATATTGCAGTGGCCGCTCTTCTGGCCTTAAAGCTTCCGGACGGATTTGCAGCCTCATCCTTTATAAAAATCCTTGCGCCTTTTCCCTTGGGAGCCAGTTTTCTGGCCAATGCAGTCAGATTTTTCAGCTCAACAACAGGTGTATTCCCTACGCTTGTCTCAGCCTGTATCTGCTGCATTTCCTCCAGTGTATAACCTGCTTCCCTCATCATTCTTTCATAATCGAAGGAAATTCCTCCTGATTCAAATACACTGTAGTCAATACCTATTGCCTGCTTCATTATTTCATTTTTTCTTGCCATTACCGCTGCGTATGACATATCCTTACTCATTTGAATCACCTCCAAAGAGGATTTCCTTAAGCTGCATATC
>JAGOLK010000013.1 GCA_017994115.1 Clostridia bacterium
CTTCCCGCAAGACCTCCATTACAATTTTTGCTTTTTGTTCGGGTGTAAAATTTCTTCTCTTATCCATAGCTACATTCTAACTTATTTTGACCGTTTTGTCTGTCTTGTTTTCTGGGTTCATTATATATTACTATATTTGTATTACTGTTATTATTGGAAATTTCCGACTTTTGTAAGATAATATATATGCTGACATTTATTCGGATTCTATGAGAATTATTATTCACTGTAGGATTAATACATTAATTTTTTTGTGGGGGGGCTGAAAGCCTTGAGTGATTTGCCTTATATGACTGCAGTGGACAATAGAGTGGCGGAGGTAAATAAATCTTTTCTTGAGCTTACGGGATATACGGAAAGGAATATTCTGGGAAGAAATGTGGAGGAGATATGGCAGCATCTTCTAAGAATAAGTATGGACTTGGACAGAGTAAAGTGCTTGAAGGAATGTGACTGCTATATGTTTGACAGCCTGCGCCGGGCAAAGGAAGTGACTATAAGCTATACTGAGAACTTTGAGCTGAAACAATGTATTTATACTTTCAAACAGAAAGCGAATTCCGTACTTGAAGACAAATTTCCATTCCTTGAGCATGCAAATTCCGCCAATGATACGGGGGTAGCCCTTTACAGTGTGCCGGAATTCATACTTCTGAAAGGGAATGAGAGCCATAACAGGTATATAAGAAGGCTGTTCGGCGGTACGGAAGATATTATAGGAAAGCGTATTGAGGGGATTCTGCCCGATTGGAAGGGAAGCGATACGGAAAACATATTCAGCAGTGTAGTAAGGACAGGCAAACCAATATTTTATGATGAACATATTAGGGAATATCCGGAAACAGGCATTATCTGCACAAGATATACTCTTATCCCGATTTTTGAGGAAGAAGAGTTAAGATACCTTGTGCTTATTCACAATGACGTTACTGAGGAGATAAAAATCAGGAACGCTATATTAGAAAAAAATCTGATAATAGAGGGACAAAAGGATTATTTCGAAAAGCAGAGGAATTACCTGTACAGGCTGTTAAATACAATGAATCTGCCAATCATATCTTTTTCATATCCCGAATTTAATATTAAGGAATTTAACAATAAAGCATTGACTGAGTTAAGAGAGCTAACAGGTATGAATGACTTGACTATTGGCTCGAATATTCCTTGCAGAAGCTTGGCTGAAATGATACCACTTTTTGATATTAGCAGTGAAAAGATATTAATTGGACGGATGGAAGAAACCAGATCTTCTGTGTGCCATAAAAAAATGGAACTATGTAAAAAAGGCCGCAAGGTATATTATGATGTTACTTATCATCCTTTTTTGAATATTATGGAGGAAATTACAGAGGTATTGATGGTTGCTGTGGATGTTACCGATGAAGTGGAAAAAGCAAAGCAGATGGAGAATATATTGAAGCTTAAGGATGAATTCTTATATTTTATTACCCATGAGTTTAAGACTCCGTTATCGGTTATAAATGCGGCCGTACAGACCTTGGAGCATTGTTACTCAATGCAGATTCCCGACAAAGCCAGGTTTTTAATTGGAAAGGTTAAACAAAATTCATACAGGCAGCTTAGGCTTGTAAACAATCTGCTGGAGATTGCACGTATAAATTCGGGCTATATCAAGCTCAAACAAAGGAATGTGGATATAGTTTTTCTGACAAGAGCTATTACTGAGTCTGTGGCAATTTATGCCCAGCAAAAAGGCATCGAATTGGTTTTTGTTACAAAATTTCCGCAAAGAGTAATTGGGCTGGATGATGAAAAACTTGAGCGCGTTCTTCTTAACCTCCTTTCCAATGCAATTAAATTTACACCCGCAGGCAAAAAGGTAGTGGTGGAACTGTCCTCCGGGCTGCATAAGCACAAAAGGGTAATCCGTATCAAGGTAAAGGATCAGGGTATAGGAATCCCTAAGGAGAAACAGACTGTTATATTTGATCGTTTCGGACAAGTAGACAATTTGCTTACAGTCCAGGCCGAGGGCAGCGGGATAGGACTGTACCTTGTTAAGCTTATGGTGGATTCCATTGGGGGGGATATTACTTTGGAGAGTGAATGGGGTAAGGGCAGTGTGTTTACTTTAATGATACCCTCAAAAAAAGCAAAGGAGAATACCAAAGAGCAGAAATTCAAGCTCGGATCCGACAATCGGCTTATACAAACCACAGCTATTGAGTTTTCAGATATATATATTTAAGGAGTCAATTCGAATCAATTGCATCGGGAGGCAGCGTTATATTCTCAATAATATACTGGAATATGCCCATTGGAGTTTCCACTTTAACGTCATCCTTGACTTTCCTCAGAAGGAATGCCCTGCCCATAGGCGACAGATATGATGCACTATCGACATTAAGGTCTGCGTCACCCATAAAAGGCGATACAATTTGCATTTCCTCAGTTTTGTTTGTATAACAATCCTTCAGCATAATCTGACTTCCGATTATTGCAAAAGGGCAAGTGTCGGACGCGTTTTCATCCACAAGAACCTCATTGTATATAATGTTTTCAACGCCCTCAATATAAGAATCCAGGAGTTCCTGAAAATCATTCCTTTCATTTGTCCACACAGGATAATATTTATCAAGTACATGAAGCTTTTCTTCTTCAATTTTAACTAGGTGTTTAACAAGCATTTCATATATTTTTTTTGAGATAATAGATTTTGACACCATTAATACCTCCTAAATATTACATTAAATGGTAAATAAAAATATAATACAACAAGGCACCTTGCAGCAAATCTGCAAAATGCCTGTAAATACAGTTTAACATAAATGTAAATGGATGTAAATAGTGGATTGCATTACCATTTAATTGAAATGCTGGATTTTTCGCACAAAATATTCTTAATTGCTCAAAATACTTCTTGACAGTTATGTAAATTTGGAATATTATTATATCATACCAAAATGGTAGGAATTAAGAAAAGGCTTTGAACGGAAAGTGTAGGCACATAAATATTTCTTCAGAGAGAGGCTGCATCGGATTGCTCCGATTGCTGAAAGCAGCCTTAGGGATTAGTGCTGAAAGTGCGTCCGGGAGCTTTTGACCGAACAAGCCAAAACAAAGGTTTAAGTAGGATATAACGGTAGCACCCGTTACAGTGCAGGGATATGTCAGTATCCTTTAAAAGTAATAAAAGAGTGGAACCGCACTTTATGCCTCTTTATACATATGTATGTATGTGTAAAGGGGCTTTTGTTTCCGTAAGCCAATAAATCTATAGTAAAAGGGTGGTAATTATGTTTGGACGACTGAAAGAAGACATAAAGACAATATTTGAAAGAGATCCTGCTGCAAAAAGTTATCTTGAGGTTATATTGTGTTATCCGGGCCTGCATGCGGTTATTTGCCACAGAATTGCTCACGGCTTGTATCGCAGGAGGTGGTATGTTGCAGCAAGGCTGATTTCGCAAATAAGCAGATTCTTTACCGGAATAGAAATACACCCCGGTGCTGCCATAGGAAGAAGGTTTTTTATCGATCACGGATCAGGAATAGTTATAGGCGAGACAACTGAAATAGGTGACGATGTGACCTTGTATCAAGGGGTTACTTTGGGAGGCACGGGAAAAGATAAGGGAAAGAGGCACCCTACCATAGGGAATAATGTAACAATCGGCTCGGGGGCTAAAATTCTTGGACCAATATCAATAGGGCATAATGCAAAAATTGGAGCCGGTGCAGTAGTGGTGAGGTGCATACCTCCGAACAGTACGGCTGTCGGTGTACCTGCTCATGTGGTCAGAAGGGAAGGAATAGACGAGGCCTATGTTGATTTGAACCATACGGATATTCCTGATCCCCTTGAAGATGAAATCAGGGAACTTGAAAAGAGAGTCAGAGAATTGGAGCGAAAACTTTTTTCTATTGAATAAAGCGCAGAATAATATTAACATAATATTAGCAGTAACTATAATAGTCAGAGGTGGTAGAAATAAAAGAAGGATTTAGAATAGTTATGAAAGACGGGTTAGCTTATCTTACGATACCTGCCTTCGAAGAAACCGGCTCGGTAAAGCACTGCTTCACTACAAGGATCGGCGGCGTAAGCCGGGGCATATACAATTCGCTTAACACTTCCGATGATAAAGAGGATCCTATAGAAAACGTTCATAGGAACCTGGAATTGGTATGCGGAGCTATAGGTATTAATTATAGGAAGCTGGTGTTCTCTGATCAGACTCACGAGGATAATATCAGAATTGTTTCAATTGCAGATTTGGGAAAAGGTATATCCGTACCGAATGATATAAAAAATACGGACGGGTTAATGACAAATATACCCGGGATACCCTTGATAACCTTTTATGCCGACTGTGTACCGCTTTTCTTTCTTGATAAAGAAAATAAAGCAATTGCAGTTGTGCATTCGGGCTGGAAGGGCACGGTGCTGAAAATAGGAGCAAAGACAATAAGGCAGATGGCGGAGGTATATGGAACAAAACCCGGGGAATGCCTGGTGGGGATAGGGCCTTCCATAGGCCCGGAGTGTTTTGAGGTCGGACAGGAGGTTGCGGATCAGTTTGCTGAAAGCTTTGGCACCCGGTCTCATATCATAAAACCGATGGAGAACGGGAAATATACGGTTGACCTGTGGGAAGCCAATAAACTAATGCTGATGGAAATGGGAGTGCCGGAAAATAATATTACAATCAGCGGATTATGCACAAAATGCAGGGAGGATTTGTTTTTTTCATATAGGAGGGACAAAGGCAGAACGGGAAGCATGTCGGCAATAATGGAGCTAAGATAGAAGGATGCGAGGCATTCTTCTATTATTGTTGTACCCCTATAGTATAATATGAAGCTGATATGATATAATACTATGTATAATTATTGGCGAATCATGGGTTTGTATGTAAGGGAGGAAAACAATTTGGGGAATCCGGGCGTAGAAATATTGGAAGTACGTCCTTCAAGCATAGCAGAGGAATTGGGCATAAAAAAAGGTGACAGGCTTTTAAGCATAAACGGTGCAAGAATAAAAGACATTCTTGAATATAAATATCTTACTGCAGATGAGTTTCTTGAGGTGGAAATAGAGCACGGCAATGGCGAAATATGGATTTATGAAGTAGAAAAAGAGTATGATGAGGATATAGGAATAATCTTTGAGGGAATTATTGACAAACCAAAGTCCTGTCATAACAAGTGTATTTTTTGTTTTATTGACCAGCTGCCCTCCGGGATGAGAGAAACCTTATATTTCAAGGATGATGATACAAGGTTGTCTTTCCTGCAGGGCAATTTTGTGACTCTTACCAACCTCAGTGAAAGAGAGATAGACAGGATAATCAAGTATCACATAAGCCCTATAAATGTATCGGTGCATACAACTGATCCGGAACTCAGGAAACACATGCTGAACAACAAGAATGCAGGAAAGCTGATGGATTATCTCGAAAGGCTCAAGGAAGGGAAAATAGAGGTTAAGGCTCAAATAGTGCTTTGCCCGGGAGTGAATGACGGAGTAAATCTATTAAAGACTTTAGAGGATCTTGCCGGATTGCATCCCCAGGTTAGTTGTGCAGCAGTCGTACCTGTAGGCATAACCAAATACAGGCAAGGCCTTTATGAGCTTGCGGAATATGATGGGACATCAGCCGCTTCGGTAATAAGGATGGTTAGAAAAGCGCAGGATAAGTACCTGTCCGAACTGAATACAAGATTTGTATTCCTGTCTGATGAATTTTTCCTTATATCAGGGGAGGAACTGCCCGGGTATGATGAGTATGAAGAATTTACTCAGCTTGAAAACGGAGTAGGGCTTATTGCACTTTTTAACAGAGAGGTTGAAGAGTCCCTTAAAAAGCTTGGAAGATATAATAAAAAAACGAGGCTGATTTCCGTAATAACAGGAGAATACGCCGCACCAGATCTTAAAATGACGGCATCAAAAATTGAAAGCTGCATAGAAGGCCTCAAGATAAGCATTTTCCCAATAAACAACGATTTTTTCGGGCCAGGTGTGAAGGTAGCCGGCCTTCTTACAGGTAAGGACATAATGGATCAGCTTAAGGATAAGAATGTAGGAAGCGATATATTCATACCTGATTGCATGCTGAAAAAGGATGAGAAAATATTTCTTGATGATGTTACTGTTGAAGAGATGGAAAAAGAGCTTAGAGCGAAAATCACAATATGCAGGGAAGACGGCAGTGACCTTGTTAAGAAAATAATAACGGTTTAATGGATTAGTGTCAGGAGGTGGGACATATTGGCAAAGTCAATTGTTGCAATAGTGGGACGTCCCAATGTTGGAAAGTCAACCCTTTTTAACAAATTGGCAGGTAAGAGGATTTCCATAGTTGAAGATCATCCCGGTGTAACCAGGGACAGGATTTATACAGAGGTCCAATGGCAGGACAGAACATTTACCTTGATTGATACAGGCGGAATTGAGCCGCATAGTGAGGATTTGATGCTGAAGCAGATGAAACAGCAGGCTGAAGTTGCTATAGAAACTGCTGAGGTTATAATATTCCTTGTAGACGGACAGGAAGGCATAACCCCTTCCGACCGGGAGGTGGCCAATTTACTTCGAAGGGCCCGTAAAAAGATAATACTGGCAGTTAATAAGATTGATGCACCGAAGTATAAGGACAATATATACGAATTTTATAATCTGGGATTGGGGGAACCAATGGGGATTTCCTCGGGGCAGGCTTTAGGATTGGGGGATCTGCTTGATGAAATAATCAAGAACCTTTCCCCTGAGGAAGAAGAGGTATATGATGAATACACAATAAAGGTTGCCGTTGTGGGGAAGCCCAATGTCGGCAAGTCTTCCCTTGTAAATAAGATACTCGGAGAACAAAGGGTTATAGTCAGTGATGTCCCGGGCACCACAAGGGATGCCATTGATACTCCCTTTACCATGGGAGAGGGCAAATATGTATTTATTGATACTGCAGGTATGCGAAAAAGGGGCAAGGTGTTCGAATCAATAGAGAGGTACAGCGTTATCAGGTCTCTCACTGCCATTGAAAGGGCAGATGTGTGCCTCATGCTTATAGACGGAAAAGAGGGCGTAAGCGAGCAGGACAGTAAGATTGCAGGCTATATCCACGATCAGGGGAAGGCTGCTGTAATAATAGTAAACAAGTGGGATATAGTGGAAAAGGACGACAAGACCGTAGACAAATATAAAGCGGATATAAGAAATGAGCTTTCCTTTATGGAGTATGCACCCATTCTTTTTATCTCTGCTTTAACAGGGCAGAGGGTGAACAAGGTTCTGGGGCTGGTTAACCATGTATCCAACCAGCATGCCATGAGAGTTTCCACAGGCATGCTGAATGATGTGATAAACGAAGCTGTGCTGACTAATCAGCCTACTGTCTCAGGAGGAAGAAGGCTTAAGATACTCTATGCCGCACAGGTTTCAATAAAACCGCCGACCTTTGCACTTTTTGTAAATGAGCCCTCACTGATGCACTTTTCATATCAAAGGTATCTGGAGAATCAAATCAGAAAAGCCTTCGGCTTTGAAGGGACTCCTGTAAGGTTTTTATTGAGGGAGAGGGAGTAGAAAAAAGGAGGGTACTTATTATAGATAAAATATATATTGGTGAGTATAATAGCATACCTTATATCAAGGGCCTTCGGGAAAATAGACATCAGAGAGCACGGCAGCGGAAATTCGGGATCCACAAATGTTTACAGGTTATTGGGCGCAAAGCCGGCTGTTATTGTTTTTTTAGGAGATGTGCTGAAGGGTGCTGCAAATGATAATAACACAGAAACCGTTGGAATACATAATCTTCAGTTTGATTCTGTCGTCAGTGGCCATATTCAAACATAGGTCAAACATTGAAAGGCTGCTTAAAGTTACGGAATCCAAATTTGGACAAAAGAAGATAACAGAGCAGGAGGGCAAAGGATGAGCAACAATATTTCAATAATTGGTGCCGGCGGCTGGGGGACAGCCGTAGCGGTGCTGCTTTCAGGAAAAGGATTTAATGTCAGGCTTTGGGCAAGGGACAATGAATTGATTGAAAAAATAAGGGACACAAGAGAAAATCCTGCTTATCTGCCGGGGGTGACATTAAAGGAAAATATTCTTGTATCCTCTGACATTGAATACTGCTGCAGCGGGAGTGAAATAATCATTATCGCTGCTCCTTCCCATGCAATGAGGGATACGTGCAAAAAAATAAAGGAGTTTTCATCAAAGAAGCAGATTATTGTCAGCCTGGCAAAGGGTATTGAAAACGTTACACTGCTAAGAATGTCCGAGATTATAAATGAGCTTATGCCTGAAAATGAAGTGGCTGTAGTTTCGGGCCCCAGCCATGCGGAAGAAGTGGCCAGAGGCATTCCTACCGCCGTAGTTGCGTCATCTCAAAAAAGAGCAGTGGCTGAGTATATACAGGATATATTTATGAGTCCACTATTCAGAGTATATACAAATCCGGATATTATCGGGGTTGAACTGGGCGGGGCATTAAAAAACATAATCGCCCTGGGTGCAGGGATTATTGACGGGCTTGAATTGGGTGACAATACAAAAGCAGCGGTTATGACAAGGGGCATAGTTGAAATGGCAAGGCTGGGAGAGTCCCTGGGGGCTTGCAGGAGCACATTCAACGGCTTGTCAGGTATAGGAGACCTGATAGTTACTTGTACAAGCATGCACAGCAGGAACAGAAGGGCAGGAATAGCTATCGGACAGGGCAAATCAGTAGAAGAAGTGATTAGAGGCACAAGAATGGTGGTGGAGGGTATCAGAACCACCAAATCCGCATACCTTCTGGCACAGAGACAGAAGGTGGAGATGCCGATTACCCAGGAAATATATAATCTGCTTTTTAATAAAACGGATATAAGGAATTCGGTAATGAATCTGACCATGAGATCCAAGACCCATGAGATGGAAGAAGTAGCTGAACGCAAAGTATTTGAATGGTAGGGGTATCCTTGAGAAGCTCGAAGATTGCTGTGCAATCTTCTTTTTTTGTAATAATAATTGCACATGCACATATATATTTAGAGAAGGACTATGCAATTATTTGAACATTATTAAGGAGGGAAGAGTGTGGAAGGATACGATGTTTATCAAGATATATCAGAGAGAACCGAAGGCTGCATTTACATAGGAGTTGTGGGACCGGTCAGAACAGGCAAATCAACATTTATAAAGAGATTTATGGATTTGCTTGTGCTTCCTAATATGGACAATGAGTTCAAAAGAGAAAGAACCCGGGATGAGCTTCCCCAGAGTGCCAATGGCAAGACAATTATGACAACAGAACCTAAGTTCGTGCCTAATGAACCTATTGAGCTGACTTTAAGAGAGAATGCCAAATTTAAAGTCAGGCTGGTAGATTGTGTAGGATATCTTGTAGAAGGTGCAATGGGCCACATGGAGGATAACAGCCCAAGGATGGTTAATACTCCATGGTTTGAAGACCGTATACCATTTGAAGAGGCCGCGGAGATCGGAACCAGAAAGGTTATTGCGGACCACTCCACAATAGGCCTTGTTGTAACTACCGACGGATCCATAACTGATCTTCCGAGAAGGAGTTATATAGAAGCGGAGGAAAGAGTTATCAAAGAGCTGAAGGAGCTTGATAAACCATTTATTGTGGCTCTGAATTCCGCAAGGCCGAAGGCACAGGAGACGATTGAACTCAGAGAAGCTCTTGAGACGAAATATAATACCCCGGTCATGATAATAGATGCCTTGAAAATGGAAATGGATGATTTGGAAGGGATTCTGGGGAAAATACTCTTTGAATTCCCTGCCAGGGAGATAAACTTCCATATACCACGCTGGATGGATACATTGGAACTGGATCATTGGCTTAAACAGGGCATAGTTGACAGCATCAGAACGAATCTCAGTGAAGTAAACAGAATAAGAGATATTGACGATGCCATAAGAAAGTTTGACGGTGCAGAAAACCTTCAGGCTGTGGAAATATCTGATATGCGTCTGGGAGAAGGAGTTGTGAATATAACCATAAGCCTGGAAGACGGACTTTTCTATAGGGTTTTGGGAGAGGTCTCGGGCTATAGCCTGGAAGGAGATTATCAGCTTGTCGCATTGGTAAAGGAGCTGGCCCAGTCAAAGCGCGAATATGACAAAGTCAAGTCAGCATTGGGAGATGTCAAGGAATTCGGTTATGGCATGGTAGCTCCTTCTGTGGAAGAAATAAAGCTTGAAGAGCCTGTGATTGTGAAGCAAGGCAGCAAATTCGGAGTAAGGCTGAGAGCCAGTGCTCCATCGCTGCATATAATAAAAACCGACATAGAAACAGAAATTGCTCCGATAGTCGGAACAGAGAAACAAAGCGAAGAATTCATCAAGTACTTTATGGAGGAGTTTGAGAATAATCCGCAGAAAATATGGGAATCCAACATGTTCGGAAAGTCCTTGTACGATATGGTCAAAGAGGAACTGCAGGGCAAGCTGTACAAGATGCCGGAGGATATTCAGAACAAGCTGCAGCTCACACTGCAGAAGGTTGTCAATGACACCCGGGGCAGCCTGATATGCATAATCATATAGAGGAGTAAAAAAATAAGGGCGTTCTGATTGATTGCAAACCAGGACGCCATTTTTTTTAAAATTTTTGAAACTTTTTTGCGCATTTAGCAGTATTTACATATGGTGAATATTTAAGAACATAATATTTATGATAAATTTCAAGAGGGGGTTATATTGTGATGGAAAGTATGAAAAGGCTTAGAAATCCTTCGGAGCTTAAGATTGCCGCCAAGGAAAACCTTGATGGAAAGTGGCTTGCAGCCATTGCTGTAACTGTTGTCGCATGGCTGCTGATAGATGCGTTTACATCAAGCAACGGAGGGAATGCCGCTTATAAGTGGATAATAGAGAACGGAGAATTTATAAGGGTTAGAGCCGAGGGAAGCTCATTTAAAAATATGATGTCAATTGTCAGCTTGATACTGGGCGGACCGGTTTATTTCGGAGTTGCATCTTATTTTCTAAAGCTTGCAAGATATGAAACGGCTGAGTTCAATGACATGTTTAAAGGCTTCAGCTTGTTTAAGACTAATTTTGTCCTGCATTTGCTGATGCTGGTCTTTACGCTGCTATGGGCACTGCTGCTTGTTGTGCCGGGCATAATTGCTGCAATAAGATACTCAATGGCCTACTATATACTTAATGACAATCCGGAAATAGGAGCTATGGACGCTATAAGAAGAAGCAAAGAGATGATGGAAGGACATAAGATGAGATTCGCCGAGATGTGGCTCAGCTTTCTCGGATGGTTTTTATTGGGCATTTTTACCTTTGGCTTGGGGATGATATATGCAATTCCTTATTACAGGGCGGCTAAAGCTAATTTTTATCTGGACTTGAAAGAAAGCTGCAGTATTTAAAAGAACCCTGCAATTATTAAAAAGTAACAGGCATGAGCCTGTCACTTTTTTTTGTTTTTCTTATGCTTTTTCTGGATATCCTCTGAAGCGGGGGCCGATATTGAATCGGTATATGAAATTCTGGTGGTCTCATTTCTGCCTTCATCTACAGCCCCGGTGCTGCTGGTGGCATTTACTCCCCTTGAATGCTTCAAATCATCAACTCCTTTTAAAATGATAGCCAGCTATATTTTATTTTGCAGCTATTTGTGAATTTTATTCAAATGCGTTAAGACAGCAATTTGAATAAACTAAATAGCAATTTGAATAAAGGAACAAAACGTGAATAAAAATATAATTTTTATTGACAGAATGGTTTAATGAAAGCGGATTTTTGCAACTGTGCAAAAAACCTCGATGAAATATTGTTATTAAGGGAGGATTCATATGAAAGGCAAATTAATGTTCAAGCAGACAGCTTGCATAATGTTGATTGTTTTGACAACCTCTTGCTTTACAATCGGGGCATCGTCACAAAGGGTTGGGATCAGCAGTCCCGGGAGCCAAAATCCTGCATTAGGGAAGGCCCTTTTACAACCGGATATAATATATGAAAAATCAGATGGAAATTTGCTGGTCTCCGCAAAACCTGTATTCGAGGCTCTGGGAGCAGAAGTTAACTATGATGAAGAAAATAAATTTTTATTCCTCAGAAAAGGAACTTTGACAATCAGGCTTCAGATTGACAATGCTGCTGCTTACGTGAACGGAAAGCAAATACAGCTTAATGTCCCTCCAAGGCTCAAAGGCGGTGAAATAATGCTGGACAGAGACTTTATCTGCTCAGTAATGGAAGCAAGTATTGAGCTTGACGCATCAAAGGGAAAGATTAATATGGCCTTATTGTCAAGAGAAAAGGAACTGCCGAATCTCGTAAAGCTGCAGGCGGATCTTCAGAAACAGACATTGAGCAGGGAATACGATACGGCTCATATATACAATAATAAGCTCACTGCAATAGAACTGGACAGAAGAATCATCCAAAACACAGCAGCCCCGAAAAAAATCGATTTTTCGGATTATGTGACTTTTACAGGCAATCAGGATGGTTGGGGCGGCTGCATCGGAAGATCTATAATACATTGTATTAACATCATCAAGGAAAAGGAGCATCCATATACTCCCGACCTGTCTTTCCGCTATCTTCAGTACCACTTCGAGAAAGCCCGGGATGAATACCTGGAGATGTATCCCAACAGTACTCCTGACCAATGGCCTCCATTTACCGAATATGTCCTGATGCTGCAAGGCATATGCTCCGAGGGGGATCTTCCCTCCGATTATGACCCTGCGATAAGAAATGTAAGCTTTGATGCCGGAGGCATAGCGTCATATTCCTATGACTTAAGCCCCCTTCCTGAGCCTACTGCAGAAAATGAAGCCGAGGCAAGCCTTTACAAGGTTCGTATGTTTAATATACAGAATCCGGGCGTTGATGATACAAAGAAGCTGATGCAGCAGTTCGGACCGATAGTAGGGTGCGGTTTTACAGAGAACATGGATCATGCAGTTTCAATAATCGGATACGATGATGATTTTCAGAACACCGACGGAAGCATGGGAGCATTTAAAATACTGAACAGCTGGGGGGATACATGGAGTCCAGACGGAACGGGTAATGGAGACGGAACCTGCCGGATATCCTATAAGGATTTCAACAGCAGGTTTGATACACTTCAATATTTTATTAATTATTCCTCTGATCGTTCTTCCCACCGGGATGCCTATACGGCACGGATAAGAATTGATCACAGGAAATGGAGAAATATGCTTACAGTAAAGGTGGGAGTTTTTGGTAAGGAGCCTATGATAGTATGGGATAGGTACAATAATGTTTGGAACAATTGCTTCGATTTCAGCAAGAGCTTGTATATAGATGTGCCTCTTCCCTCATATGCTGCCGAGCACTGGCCTCCGAATAATATACAAAACAGCTGGTATATAGAGGTTACCAATAATTGCTGGTATGACAGTTCTGAATCGGAAGAGTACAACCGGCAGCGATCAGCAGTAATTAAAGAGATCACATTAGCAAGGCTGATCAAGAATCCGGACGGTACAATGCAGACTCAGACTTTTACATCCCCCATTACTGATCATGTGTTGGGCCCCGAGGAAACAGAATATTTTTATGTAACAGGAAATGCAATTGATTCTTACGGCTTAACTCTCGGCCCCAAGAACATATTGGCGGAGCCCGGTAATCCAATCGTATTGAGCGGAAAGCTGACAAAAGGAATCAGATATTCAGATACCGTTATGGCTCCGGGTGCTGCACCCGTTCCAAATAAAACGGTTGCCATATACAAGGTAAATACTTCAGATGAGGGTTCTTATTGGGATATGATAAGTGGTGCCGTTACCGACAGTGACGGGAGGTTTGCTTGTACTGTAACGCCTTCAGGCAGCAGTATATATGTGGCAGGGTATATGGATGAAGATCGTGAAATGGCAGCAACCAGCAATATGGCCAGGGTGATCATGCTTTCTTCCGAGCTGCCTCATATAAATCATAATTATTATACACCCCAGGATATAATCATAAACGGATCCGGCTTTTCACTGGATATGGGAGCGGATAGTTCAAAGAGTATCCCCAAGCCTAGACTGAATAGACCTGCTGAATAAAAAAAAGAGAAAGGAAAGGAGAATTGGAAATGTTTAAAAAACTGCTTATTACAGTAATTGTGATTCTTTGGATTTGCAGCTTTGTGCCGCTGCATGCGGATTATGCGCCGTTTTTACCAAAACCCGGCATAGATATCAGGGAATCGGATATAAAAGTTGATACTGAGGATCAGGGTATAATACCTATACAGAAACCTAATATAGAACTTGACTCTGCAGTGCAGAATACACCGGAAATGAGCATGGTTATCAAAGCTCCGAGCAATCTTCGAGCCGTCAGTGAATACGAAAAAATAATATTGACCTGGGAGGATAATTCAACAAACGAGAGTGGATTTATAATTGAACGTAAAGTGGGATCCGGGGAATTCTACCAGGTGGGTCATGTGGACGAGAATATCGAAACCTATGTTGATACAGGAGCTGTATTTATGCTTCATCCCGATGAAATATATTATTATCGTGTCAAAGCTTTTATTGGGAACGCTGAATCCGAAAGCTCCAATGAGACCAACGGCAACTATTATTATACTGAGATACCCATGCCTGCTTATGACTTGGCCATAGATCCCCTTAGCCCTGATGTTGATGCTATAAGAATAAAATGGAAGAATATTATAAATCACCCCGATACCGATTACTACGTGGAAGTCTCAGAAAACGGCGGCCCCTTTAAGCAGTTAGCTAAGGTTCAGAATAACCACACCAGCTATACTGACATAAAATCGGATAAGAAAGTAGGCGTACCTTATTATTACAGGATTAAAACCAGTAATTTAGGACATACCGTCTACTCTGAACAGGAATCAATAGTTGTTCCTCACAAGCCGGAACTGCCTACGGAATTTAGAGCAACTACTCAGGGCAGCACATCAATAAAACTGACATGGGTAGATAATTCAGATCGCGAAGATGGCTTTCTGATCACCCGAAATACGCTGGACGAGAATTACCAGTGGAGCATCAAAGCTATAATGATCGGGAAAGATCTGCAGCAATTTATAGACAGCGGTCTGGAGCCCGAGACCTGGCATTATTATACCATACACCCTTATAACGGAGGCGGCCATTCGGAAGGGGTGCCCGGAGTATATGCCTATTCTGCCCCTCCTCCGCCGACAAACCTGTCTGCAGTACCTCTGGAAACGGGCGGAGTAGAGCTAAGCTGGAGCAATCAAACTCAAGAGATATATTGCATTAAAATCGAGCGCAGAAAAGATGGAGAGCCATGGGCTGAAATTGATCAGCTAATAAATGTTCAAGGTAAGCCTGCACCTGATAAATATACCGATACGGATACAACACCCGGAACCAAATATTATTATAGATGTTTCGCATTCGTATTCCTTATAAAGGATCCGGACGGGAACCTGGTACCTTCCTGTAAATCGGATCCATCAGCAGAAACCTCAGTCATAACAAAAGGAGGAACAGGTTATATATTAAATAATCCTGCTTTAACCGGGGAAAAGGTTATACGACTTAATATCGGCAAAACAGATTACTTCGTCAACGGCCAAAGCTTTACAATGGATGCCGCTCCGGTGCTCATAGGAGGCCGTACCATGCTGCCGATCAAATGTATAACTGATGCTCTGGGAGCGGATCTCGCATGGGATGGAACAGAAAAGAAAGCAACAATCACAAAGGAAGGAACGGTGATAGAATTCTGGATTAACAGCAATACAGCAAGAGTCAATGGCGCAGAAACCTTAATTGATGCGGATAACCCCAGCGTAGTGCCGGTATTATTGCCTCCGGGACGTACAATGCTGCCCCTGCGGTTCATTTCGGAAAACCTTGGCTGTGAAGTGAACTGGAATCAGGAACTGAAGGAGATAAACCTGATATACGGGAAAAAATGAAGCAGAGAATAACAGAGGAGCTGTTGCAAAATATACGAAGAATGCGACATTACTGAAGTTTGCATAATCCTCCGTAAGAGACAGTATAGTATATCGAGGCACACGGATTATGATTTTGACAGGACTACTGATATGCCTTTGGAAAAGTTCTGACGGTGCCAAAAGGCCCTCCGTGGCCCGAGACACCTAAGCCGGCCTCCATGCCGGCTTCACGAACTTTTAACCAAAGCCATATCAGAGGCCTGTTACCAAAATGCATAAAAGTGTGCCCTGCTATACTATACAAGCTCTTGCTTGGTTATGCAGACTTATAACTGTGTCGCATTATTCGGGCACTTGGCGCGTGGCTTGAATAATGCGGCGCATTTGAAGTTTTTAGTCATCATGCAGAGCACTAGCCTTGTATAACAGCTAGCACTTATTGGCTTTGGGCAACAGAATCGAGTGAAGATACGCAGTAAAATCCGTGGGATTTACGTGAGGTAAATCCAGCACATACCAACAGGAGGTTGGGTTTATGTGCGTCAGGATTTTACAAGTATCAAGCTCTGATTCTGTCCAAAGCTAATATCGTGCGAGTCGGTATACAAGGTTATTGCTCTGGGAGTATGACTGCAAACTTAAACTACGTCGCATTATTCTTCATATATGGAAAGAGATGCCGCAATGCGATACATCCAGTAATATTATTTTTTATTTTTTGAAACAAAATGAGGACAACTGCAGTATATATTATTGAAAAAGATATTCACCTGAAGATAGCTTATCCGGTTCGGGTACGAGGTTCCAGGTAAGAGGTGGATAGATCAAATTGACGGGAGCGAATTATTATGGGATGCAGAAGAAATAAGAGAGAGAAAGGTTATTGCAGCAACCGCGGAGCTGTTTACTCTTTGGTGAACCTTATATTTGGATTGGTAGCTCTCTCGATAAAAATGACATTTAAAATTGTTGAGGTAGTATTTCAGACTTTGTTCGGATTTATTTCCCTTATTTTTCCCGGCTCCGGAAATACTCAGAAAGCTCCAAACATGAATGAAAAGCCGGTGCAGGAGAATAATGCGGCACCCAACAATGTAAGAGAATTTAAGAAGCCGGAAAACAGCAAGACACAAGCAGGTGCCCCGGAAGCTGAAAGCAGTGATGCTCCTGAGGAGGTTCAGAACAAAGATTATTACGTGGTACTGTTCATACTCACAATCATTCCCGTTACAGTGGCTCTGGCAATGGGCAAGCTGTATTATGCGGGAATAATAGGGGCAGCAGGCTTTGGGTTTATTATACTAGTTGGAATTGCATCATCTGTATACGGAAGCTTCAGTAAAAAAGCTGCGGCACAGGGAACTTGTGAGGATGAGGAAGAAGCTGAAGAGAATGATTCGGCAGAGAGGCTGATTAAGGATGCTTTTGAAAAGCTCTTTGCGATAAGGAAGGATATTGGAAAGATACCGGACGCAGAAATAAGAGCAAGGCTTGAAGCCATATGCTGTACAGGAGAGAAGATAATTGGGGAAGTTAGGACAAATCCTGAAGGACTTGCTCATGTCAGGAAGTTTTTCTATTACTATATTGATGCTTTTGGTGAAATAGTGAAAAAGTATCTGAAACTGTCAAGCTTTGAGGAGTCTTCGGAAGAAATCGGAAGGCTGATGGCTGAGACGGAAAAGTCCTTTGCCGATGTAGACGGGATTTTTAAGGACCTGTGCGAAAAACTGCTGGAAAAGGATATGATGCATCTTAAGGCAGAGATTAGTGTAATCAAGAACAGCAATTAGAGTTTTGACAAATATACTAACTGCGGTTATAATTATAAAAGAAATGAATAATATGTAATCTTCAGGGATGGGTGAAATTCCCTACCGGCGGTAAAGCCCGCGAGCCGGTGGTGCTCAATGCATCATCAGCAGATTCGGTGAGACTCCGAGGCCGACAGTAAAGTCTGGATGGAAGAAGGTGCAATCTTTATATATCTGTGCATATTTTTGAGCCCTGAAGTTATTTTGCTTCAGGGCTTAGTTTTTTTCGTTCAAAATATGGAATAATAACCAGTAGTAAAAAAGAGGAGTGATTGAAGTGGAAGATGCCTCTTACATGAAGAGGGCTCTTGAATTGGCTGCCAGGGGCAGCGGAAGAACCAGCCCGAATCCGCTTGTGGGTGCTGTCATTGTAAAAAACGGAAGAATTATCGGAGAAGGATGGCATGAAAGGGCGGGGGAGCCCCATGCAGAGATAAATGCCATTATGAATTCAAGAGAATCTGTTGAAGGAGCTGCAATATATGTGAATTTGGAACCTTGCTCCCACTTCGGAAAGACACCTCCCTGCGCCGAGGAACTAGTGAGAAGGAAGTTCAAACGTGTGGTTACGGCAATGGAAGACCCCAATCCTTTAGTGGCGGGACGGGGCATAAAGCTTCTCAGGGAAAACGGAATTCAGGTCGATGTGGGAATTCTGAGTATTGAAGCCTTGAAATTAAATGATATTTTCATAAAGCATATTACAGCAAAGGAACCCTTTGTGCTTCTTAAGACAGCAATGACTCTTGACGGGAAGACCGCTTCAAGGACGGGAGACTCCAAATGGATAAGCGGTGAGCTTTCAAGGGCATATGTCCACAGCTTGAGGAACAGGTATTCATCCATACTGGTAGGTGTCAATACAGTCATAAGGGATAATCCTGAACTTACATCAAGGATTGAGGGAGTTCAAACAAGAAATCCTGTAAGGATAATAATGGATTCAGGAGGAAGAATACCGATTGACGCAAATGTATTGAACATAGATGAAAGCATGAGGACGATAATTGCAGCTACTGGGGATATGACGGAAGAAAAGCGCAAACAATTGGAGAGCAAGGGTGCGGAAATAATAACCACTGATAAAAGAAATGGAAAGGTGGATATAAGGCAGCTTTTAAAGGAACTTGGAAGTAGAGGTATCGACAGCCTCATGATTGAAGGGGGCGGTACAGTGGCAGCCGCATTCCTGGAGGAAGGTTTAATAGACAAGGTGGCTTTTTTCATTGCCCCGGTAGTAATAGGGGGGAAAACTGCACCGACACCGGTGATGGGGGAGGGGGTCAGCCTTATTGAAAAGGGTTATAAGCTTAAACACAGGAGTATCAGTGTTTTTGGTCAGGATGTCCTTATTGAAGGATATATAAATGTACCCTGGGAGAGGTGAATTGAATTGTTTACGGGAATTATCGAGGAAATAGGAAGAATACGGAGTATAAGAAAGGGGGAAAAATCCGAAAGCCTTATTGTCGAATGCAAAAATATTCTTGAAGGAACTATGAAGGGCGACAGCATTAGTGTAAACGGCGTTTGCCTGACTGTCACGGATATGTCTGCAAACAGCTTTGAAGCTGATGTGATGCCGGAAACAGTGAGAGCAACGAATTTAAAATATCTGAAGCCCGGGGATTCAGTCAACCTTGAAAGGGCGCTTTCACCCACCGGAAGGTTCGGGGGACACATAGTATCGGGGCACGTAGACGGAACAGGAACAATACAGGAAATAAAAAGGGAGGATAATGCAATATGGTTTACCATTTCTGCAAGGAACGAAATACTTAAATACGTGATACACAAAGGTTCAGTTGCGGTGGATGGCATAAGCCTTACGGTACAATATGCTGACGAGAGGGTGTTCAAAATAGCATTGATACCGCATACCCGGGATTACACCACACTGCCGGGCAGAAAGGTAGGATACTGCGTGAATATTGAATGTGACATAATAGGCAAATATATAGAGAAGTTGATGAATTACACGGAAAAGGAAAATAAGGGCGGTATTTCTCTGGAGTACCTGCTGGAAAACGGTTTTTAGGAGGAATGGACATGTTCTGCAGAATAGAAGAAGCTTTGGATGAATTAAAGAAGGGCAATATGATAATTGTTGTGGATGATGAGGACAGGGAAAACGAAGGAGATCTTCTCATGGCAGCTGAAAAGGTGACCCCGGAAGCAATAAACTTCATGGCTATGCATGGAAGGGGGCTTATTTGCGTCCCTATGACCGAAGAGAGGCTTGAGAAGCTGAAAATAGAACAAATGACAGGAAACAGCACCGACTTAAGAGAAACAGCATTTACAGTTTCAGTTGATATCAGAAGTGCTGCTACCGGAATATCCGCATATGAGAGGGCTGATACGGTAAGGGCATTAGTGAATCCTGATACAAAGCCGGAGGATTTAGCCAAGCCCGGGCACATATTTCCTTTAAAAGCAAGAAAGGGAGGAGTACTTAAAAGAGCCGGACATACAGAGGCTGCTGTGGATCTTGCCAGAATGGCAGGTTTTTATCCGGCAGGGGTTATATGTGAGATAATGAAGGATGACGGAACGATGGCAAGGCTTCTTGATCTTTTTGAATATGCAAAAAAACATAAGCTTAAGATAATTACTATAGCCGACCTGATAAAATACAGAAGCCGTGAGGAGAAACTGGTATACAAAGCCGCAGATGCTTTGTTGCCTACTAAATATGGGGAATTCAGGGTAATGGCTTATGAGAGCAAAATAAGCGGTGAGCATCATATAGCTCTTGTCAAGGGAGATGTGGATACTGAGGAGCCTGTGACAGTAAGGGTTCATTCGGAGTGCCTGACGGGTGATGCTTTAGGTTCCGTAAGGTGCGACTGTGGTGAGCAGCTGGCAGAAGCAGCGGCAATGATTGAAAGAGAAGGCAGAGGGGTATTGCTGTACATGAGGCAGGAAGGCAGGGGAATAGGGCTTGTTAACAAGATAAAGGCCTATGAGCTTCAGGATACGGGAATTGATACTGTTGAGGCAAATGAGCTTCTGGGTTTTCCCGCAGACTTAAGGGACTATGGTATAGGCGCCCAAATTCTTAAGGATCTCGGAATAAAAAAGATAAGGCTGATTACAAACAATCCAAAGAAGATAAAAGGATTAGCAGGATATGGACTTGAAGTTGTGGAGCGGGTTCCTATTGAGATGAATGCGAACATAAGGAATGAGAAATACCTGCTTACCAAAAAGGAAAAAATGGGGCACATGCTCCATAATGTATAAGAGGAGGAAGAAAATTGAGAGTATATGAAGGTAATCTGGCAGCAGGAGACAGAAGGTTTGCTGTTATTGTAGGAAGGTTCAACGAATTCATAAGCAGCAAGCTGCTTGGGGGTTGTATAGACGGACTTAAAAGACACGGCTGTCCCGAGTCCAATATTGAAGTAAGCTGGGTTCCGGGTGCTTTTGAGATACCGCTGGCCGCACAAAAACTTGCAAGAACCGGAAGGTATGATGCGGTGATTTGTCTCGGAGCGGTAATAAGGGGTTCCACGCCTCACTTTGATTATGTATGCAGCGAAGTATCCAAAGGGATAGCCAAGGTAATGCTGGATACGGGATTGCCGATAATTTTTGGGGTTCTTACAACTGAAAGCATTGAACAGGCTGTTGAAAGGGCAGGGACAAAATCAGGGAACAAGGGATTTGATGCAGCAATGACGGCTATTGAAATGACAAATCTGCTGAATGCCATTGGATAAGAAGAATAATGCGACATAACTATAAGTTTGCAGTCATACTAACAGAGCAAAAACCTTGTATACCGACTCGCACGATATTAGCTTTGGACAGAATCAGAGCTGTTGCCCAAAGCCAATAAGTGCTCGCTGTTATACAAGGTTAGTGTTCTGCAGGATGACTACAAACTTCAAATGCGCCGCATTATTCGAGCCACGCACCACGTGCCCGAGGAATGCGACACAGTTATAAGGATGCATAACCAAGCAAGAGCTTGTATAGTATAGCAGGGCACACTTTTATGCATTTTGGCAACAGGCCTCTGATATGGCTTTGGCAAAAAGTTCGTAAAGCCGGCAGGAGGCCGGCTTAGGTGTCTCGGGTCATGGAGGACCTTTTGGCACCGGTAGAACTTTTCCAAAGGCATATCAGTATAGGCCTGTCAAAATCATAATCCGTGTGCCTCGATATACTATACTGTCTCTTGCTTAGAGTTATGCAAACTTCAGATATGTCACTCTTTAAAGTTATTTCAAATTTTCGGGATTTAGCACTTCCAGCTCCGGAAGTATGAACCTTCCGTCTTTTCTTATGAGTATGTCGTCAAACCAGATTTCTCCCCCGCCGTATTCCGGAGTCTGTATGTTTACAAGATCCCAATGAATGGCGGAATTATTACCATTGAAGCAGTGTTCATAAGCGCTGCCGGGAGTGAAATGGAAGCTGCCCATGATTTTTTCGTCAAAGAGGATATCCTTCATAGGCTTAATTATATATGGATTAACACCCAATGCAAATTCCCCCACATATCTAGCACCTTCATCGGTGTCGAATACATAGTTGATTCTATTGGTGTCATTTGCAGCGGCATTGATGATTTTCCCATCCTTGAATTCCAATCTTACATTTTCATATGTATATCCTTGATATTCCGAGGGGGTGTTATAAGTAATATAACCGTTTACAGAATCCCTTACAGGAGCTGAATAGACCTCTCCGTCGGGAATGTTGGATTTACCGTCGCATTTTATTGCAGGAAGCCCTTTAATGGAGAAGCTTAAATCTGTGCCAACCCCTATGATTCTGACACGATCGGTATTATTCATGAGTTCTATCAGCGGATCCATAGCCTTGGACATTTTTGAATAGTCCAGGTTGCAAACGTTGAAATAGAAGTCCTCAAACTGTTCTTTGCTCATATTGGCCATCTGCGCCATTGAACTGTTAGGATATCTCATTATGCACCACTTTGTTTTTGCTACTCTGATATTGGTATGCACTGTCTTCAACCAGTAGGATTGATAAAACCCCAACTTTTCGCTGGGAATATCAGACCATTCAGAGGAGTTGTAAGCGCCTCTTATTCCTATATAAGCCTGCATATCCTTCATTCTTTCCGCTTCATAGTGTGCAGTCCTTGACATATGTTCCGCATCGGTACCAAGTATCAATTCTCTCATGAGAGATTTGTTTTTTATTGTCAGGTATGGTTTGCCTCCGATTCTGTAGACTTCTTTTACAAGCTCCGAAGCAAGCTCCTCACCCGAGTCAAATACTTCAATTAGGATATTTTCATTTGGTTCAAGCCGGACGGAATAATTCAAAAGGTTAACAGCCATCTGTTTAATCCGGGGATCTTTCATTAATAGCGCCTCCTGTTGAGTGAATTTTAACATGTATATTCTATGTATTATTTAACAATATAATAATATTATGACAGATTTTTTCTCCGTTAAACTTCGGTTACAAAAATATGAAACATAATATATTTATAAAATTAGACATACATAAAACAATGCTGTAATTATTATAGCTTTTTGGCAAATAGTTGTAAAGTGGGAATGCCGTACATGGGGTTATCATAAAGCGTATAAGGAGATGAAAGAATGAGCGTCATAGAACATGCTTACGGAAAAACCTTCAAGACGATATTATGGGCTGTAAACCCTCTGAAAAAAGTATTTAAAAAGACCTTGTGCGAGGTCCATGTATTTATTAATGAAAAAGCCGTTGAAATACTCAGAAATGACGGATTTCAAGATGCTTATGAATTCTTTTCCTTAAACAAAGGCTGCCTGAATGACGGAGCCGTCTGGGCAGATCAGGATTTCAAAAGCAGGGAGCATTTCTACAACCCCTATACCCACAGGGGTTTATATGGCTGCAAGTCGTCAAAGCATTTATTCAGGAAGTATTATGGCTGCGCATTGGTATACTGGGACTGCGGGGACAAGGATAAAGCCATGTTCTACCTGGGTGCCGCCGTGCATCTGGTACAAGATGCCACTATACCGCAGCACGGAAGCGTAAAACTGTTAAAGAGCCATAGAAAATATGAGCAGTGGATTCACAAGGTTCATGATGATTTCTTGCATTATTCTGTTTCTGAAGGCGGAATATACCTGGAAAACCCTTTTGAATATATTGATAAAAATGCAAAAGAAGCCTTGGAAGCCTATACAAAATATTCACTTATCAGGAATCCCTCAGAAAAATTTTTCAGGATTGCAAACAGGACATTCCCTCTGGCTCAGAAAACTACAGCGGGATGTCTGATGAACTTCTATACCAAAATTAATGAAGGATGATCTCCTTAAGAGGTACAGCGGTGAAATTGATTCTTTTCTTTGATGAGCTTGGCCTTAGCGGAAAAAACATTACTATTTCATCCCTTGAAGGAGTGTCTGCAAATATGTTGCGGAGAAATACCTCATAACCCACCTGCTTCAGTATCTCACGTAGGGATAAGTTTTTAAAGTCCTTAAAGGTATCTATATCCGTGAGTTTATTCTTGATATATCCATGAATTTCTTCCTTTATTATTGCATGGCTGAATCTGTTTATTGCTGCGGGCATGCTTCCGCTTCTGACATACAGCAGCCAATCGAGTTTCATGTATTCGTTCATTAAGCTGAACTGCTCTTTATCCAGCCTGTTAACGAATGCATCTTCAACAAAGCACTTCAAAATAGTGTATAGCTCATTAACATTTTTCGGGGAATTGAAATGGCCTTTTTGATTCCAATAGCCTGACAGCCTGCGGTAAAAATCAAAGGGCTCAGTTTCCGCTGCCTGAAACAGGAAGTCCAGAGTATGCCTGAACCTGCCGCTGTTGTAATACTGCTCAAGCACATTCTCAATATCCTTTAGCTCCATTAGCTCTTTAAAGGATAACCAGGCGGTGCTTATAACCTCATAGGGAGGAAAGTCATGATGCTGTATGCGGTAACCTTCGCAGCCCTTTCTTATGCCGGAGCCCTTAAGAAGCTTTAAAAAACCCAGCTGCAGCATGTCAGGCTTCAAAGAATACACATCATTGAAGGATTTTTCGAAGCTTTCCATATCCTCATAGGGAAGTCCGGCTATCAAATCCAGATGTATATGGGCATTCTTAAAAGATAAAAGCCTGGCAACATTATGACTCACTTTGTCAAAATCCATTTTTCTTTTTATTTCGGACAAGGTTTTTGGGTTGGTGGATTGCACCCCGATTTCAAACTGGAACATGCCATCCGGTGCCTTTTCCACGATCTCAAGAAAACGCTCATCAATCAAATCTGCAGCTATCTCAAAATGGAAGTTGGCAGACGGGTTAATATCAATAATATACTGCATTATTTCCATAGATCGGTCCAAATCACAATTGAAGGTCCTGTCAACAAGTTTAACCTGCTTTATTCCTGCGGCTGCAAAGCTTTTGATATCCTGACGCACTCTGTCCATTGACAAATACCTTACCCCTCGTATTGTTGAGGAAAGGCAGTATTGGCAGTTAAAGGGACAGCCCCTGCTGGTTTCATAGTATATAATTTTGTTATCAAGGCCGTCAAAGCTGTCATAAGGAAAAGGAAGCGCATCCAAATCAGGAATGTCAGGCCTGGGTTCTGTAATGGCGATAGACTCTCCAGAGCGGTATGCTATGCCTGGTATATCCGGCAAATTACCTTTACCGGCAGTGAGGAAGCGAAGCAAATCAATCATGGCAGCCTCTCCTTCACCAATAACAATATAATTAATGAAGGAATATATTGAAAGAAGATTTGCTGCATCATAGGATACCTCAGGCCCACCAAGAATTATTACAGCTTCCGGCTTGGCTTTTTTCAAACTGCTGCATATATCGAGAACCATGCTGATGTTCCATATATAGCAGGAAAAGCCGTATATACGGGCATCGGAGCAGCACAGCTTCTTCAGGATGCTGCTGATGTTGTCGTTAATGCTGAATTCGGCTATGTCAATTCCTTCTATCTGTGTTTCACAATACTTTTTCAGATATCTGACCGCAAGATTGGAGTGGATATATTTTGCATTAATTGCACAGAGAAGAATTTCATTTTTCATAATAAGCCTCCGTTAGCAAATGTTTCGGCCCTGAAAATTATTGCCAAATTTCTATTATAAATTATATGGTATAATTATAACAGTAAAGATACGATATTCATATATACCATAATTAATAAACTAAAGTTTTAGTTCAGACTGGAGGTACTCCCATGAGAAATATTGATGATTTAAAAATCAGAGCAAAAAAAATTTCGGAAATATTGTTCAAAATCTATCCGGAAGCAACCTGCTCCCTGGATTATGATAAACCTCTGGAACTGCTGATTGCAACGATGCTTGCGGCTCAGTGCACCGATGAAAGGGTAAATATTGTAACCCGGGATCTGTTTAGGAAGTATACTTCTGTGTATGATTATGCAAATGCTAATCCTGAGGAACTGGAAGAAGATATAAGGCCCACAGGCTTTTACAGGAACAAAGCCAGGAATATAATCGGGTGCTGCAAAAAGCTGATAAAGGACTTCGGAGGCAGGGTTCCTGACAATATGGAGGATTTACTAAGCTTGCCCGGAGTTGGGAGAAAGACCGCCAATGTAGTATTGGGCAACATATATAAAATTCCGGGCATAATAGTCGACACCCACTGCAAAAGATTGTCAAACAGGATCGGATTAGCGGAGGAGGAGGATCCTGAAAAAATAGAATTTGATCTGATGGAGATTCTGCCCATGGAGGATTGGACAGCATTCAGCAACAGCCTGGTTTATCACGGAAGAGCAATATGCAACGCCAGGAAACCAAAATGCGTACAATGCCCTATTGCTCAGTATTGTGACTTTTTTAACAATATTTAAAGGGAAAATGAATAAATTGGCGTTAAATTAAATAATTAATAGTATTTGAGGAATTTTGAATTTTATAATTAGTTAAATATGTATTAAACTTTTAATGAAGGATTTTGCTGTTTTATAACGAAATAGACAGCATAAGCTTCAATACTGAAATATTGTTTATCTAATAGCATTAATAATATTATTACTGAAAGAGGTGGTGAAGCATTTGACTACGGATATCATCAAAGAGATCAAGGAGACGGAAAAAGCGGCTGAAGAAAAGATCGAGGCAGCACGGCAGAAAGCTAAGGACATCTTAATGTGTGCAGAACAAGAAGCTGCACATATCATTAAAACCGCTGAAGACCAGGCAATTCAGGAGAGCAAGAAGCTGCTGGAGACTGCAGAAAAGGAGGCAAATCTGGAAGCTGAAAGCAAAAGAAAACAAAATGACGAATTATGTCAGGAGTTGAGGCGAAAAGCAGAGGAAAAAATGGAAGAAGCAGTGAATATGGTAATGGAGAGGATTGTGAGTATGAATGGCAATAGTTAAGATGAAAAAAGCCACCATGATAGCTCTCCAGTCTGAAAAAAATGAAATTGTGAACGGACTGCAGAAATTCGGGTATCTGCAGATAGTAAACCTTGAAGAGCGAATGGAACAAGGCTTCGAAGAGCTGCAGCCCGACAGCGATAATGAAGCAGTGGGCAGGCTGGAGGCGAAGCTTTCGCAGGTTAAATACTCTATTGATTTTTTGAGTAAATTCAATACCATAAAAAAATCTTTGTTTGCACAAAAAATTCAGGTGGATGAGTCAAAGCGCAGAGAGTACCTTGATAACGAAGAAAAGCTCCAAGAAATTTATGAAAACTGCAGAAGTATTGACGGCAAATTTACAGAGATTAAAAGCTCTGAGACAAAGCTGAACAATACTATTGCACAACTTAACCCATGGCTGCCTCTGGAGATAAGTCTTGAGGACATCGGAAGCACTCAGAATACTAATTCAGTCCTGGGCTTTATACCCGGTAAATATGAGGAAGAGCTTAGTACTGCTGTAAAGGCCGAGGACCTTCATGCATATCTCGAAAAAGTAAGCGTGGAAAAAGAAAATTCATATTTTTTGGTAGTATATCATCGAACCTGTGAGGAGAGAATCACACAGCTTCTCAAGCAGGCAGGGTGGACAAAGGTAAACTTCAGTGAATACTCGGGAACTCCAAAGGAAAACGTAAACAGGCTGCTGAAAGATAAGGAAGAGCTTGAGAGTAAGCGGGCGGAATTGACAAAACAGGCAGAAAATTTGGTATCGGAAGTAGAGTTCCTTGAAATATTATTCGATTTACTCACGATAGAAAAGGACAAGAGAAGCGTTGTAAAGGACTTTGTGAAAACAGAGAAGACCTTCATGCTAAACGGTTGGGTACCTGAGAAATATACTGAAGAGATGACCGGAATCCTTGATGGAATAACAGACAAATATGTCATTCAATTTGAAGAGCCTTCAGATGAGGATGAGATACCGTTACTCCTCAAGAACAACAAGGTTGTGGAGCCCTTTGAACTGATAACCGACATGTATAGTGTACCCAATGCGAGAGGTATTGATCCAAATATATATATGGCTCCATTCTTTATAGTATTCTTCGGAATGATGGTAACGGATGCCGCATATGGAATACTTCTGGCCGCAATTACCGGATATATTCTGAAGAAGTATAAGCCGGAAGGCGGCATGAAGAAGATAATGGGAGTACTGTTCTTCGGCGGCATATCCACTTTTGTCTGGGGAGGAATCTTCGGAGGCTGGTTTGGGGATCTGATAAAGGTAAAACCCTGGTGGTTCAATCCCTTGGACGAGCCCCTCAAAATGTTGATATTCTGTCTGCTTCTGGGTGTAATACACCTGTATACCGGATATATTTTGCAGGCGTACCAAAATATCAGAGCAGGCAATATCATGGATGCAATATATGACCAGGTACTTTGGCTTATGCTGCTGACCGGACTGATGTTCCTGGCACTGCCGCCCCTTGCGGTAATAGGCAAGTATATGGCAATAATAGGGGCATTAGGCACCGTGATTTTTGCTGCAAGGTCTGAGAAAAACATATTTAAGAGATTTACATCAGGAGTATTGGCCTTGTATGGCGTAAGCGGATTTTTAGGCGATGTGCTGTCATATTCAAGACTATTTGCATTATGTCTCGCAACCGGGGTTATTGCACAGGTTTTCAATGCAATGGGCCTTATGATGGGAAGCACTTTGATAGGAAAAATTATAATGGTTGCATTTTTGGCTTTTGCACATGTATTCAATACAGCCCTTGGAGTTTTGGGAGCATACGTGCATACAAGCCGTTTGCAATACGTTGAATTCTTTGGCAAGTTCTATGAGGGTGAAGGAAAGCTGTTTAACCCCCTAAGAATTAAAACAAAGTACATTCAGAACTAATGTGAATTATTAGTGTAATCATATTTTTATAACAAAAAGGGAGGCAATATAATAATGGAAAACATAGTTGAATTAATGGGTAACTCAGGATTATGGATGGCATTTCTTGGTTCGGCAATAGCAGCAGGTCTTGCAGGCTGCGGATCTGCAATAGGTGTTGGTATTGCAGGCCAGGCAGCTGCAGGAGTAATTACCGAAGACCCGAGCAAATTCGGTAAAACACTTCTTTTGCAGGCACTTCCCGGAACTCAGGGTATTTACGGTTTGCTGATCGGATTTCTTATTTGGTCAAAGATTGGTGTATTCGGGACAATATTACCTGTTACAATTGAGCAGGGGCTCATGCTTATGCTTGCCGGAGTACCGGTTGGACTTGTAGGACTTGTATCTGCTATTTATCAGGGGAAAGCATCAGCTTCAAGCTGTGGAATAATAGCCAAGAGACCCGAAGAGTTTGGTAAAGGTATGATTTATCCCGCAATGGTTGAGACTTATGCAGTTCTTTCATTGCTGGCATCATTCCTAATGCTTAACGGCATCAAATTATAAGGGAGTGGCTTAAATGGCAGGAGTAGATAACATTAAGGAGAGAATCCTACAGGATGCAGAATTGAAAGCAAAAGAGATAATGGACAAAGCGAGACTCCAAGCCAATGAAATAATAGAAAAGGCTAACCAGAAAGCCGCATCCAGAGCGAAGGAGATTTCGCAGAAATCAGCTTATGACGTCAGTGAAAAGAAAAGAATAATTAACTCAATCGTTGAGCTTGAGATGCGCAAGGATGTTCTTGCTTCAAAGCAGCAGGCAATTGAAGAGGTATTTGATAAGGTTCTTGAGAGAATGAACAATTTCGAAGACAACAGATACGAGAAAGTAATCTTTGACATGCTTTTAGCTTCAGTTGAAAGCGGAGAAGAAGAGGTTGTCATGTCTGAAGCCGGAAAGGGCAAGATTTCTGCTGATTTTATCAGCAAGCTGAACAAGGCTCTTGCAGCTGCAGGCAAAAAGGGCAATGTAAAATTATCGGATGAAACCAGGGATATTTCCGGAGGCTTCATTTTAAAGGGCCAGGGAGTGGAAATTAATAATTCTTTCGAGGCAATCATAAGGCTCTTCAGAGATGAAATTGAACCGAAGGTAGCTGAGATTTTCTTCCGGGCATAAAAAAATACGGAACTCGTTAACTGGAAGAAAGGAGGATAAGCTCAATGAGTGAAAATAAATACCTATATTCTGTTACCAGAACACGAGCACTGGAAACGAAGCTTCTTGACAAGGCAAAAATCGAGAGAATGATAGAAGCCAGGAACGCAGACGAAGTCATTAAGATACTGTATGAAACAGAGTATGCAGGTTCGATTTCTGAGATGAAGAGTATTGACGATTATGAATCGGTACTTTCCAAGGAGCTTTTGAATACCTATAAGCTTCTTGCAGAAATATCTCCGGTTCCCGAACTTACTAACCTGTTTCAGATGAGATATGATATTCACAATTTGAAGACTCTTCTTAAAAGCAGCTACCTGGATGAAGAGAATGACGAGCTGTTGAGTGAAATAGGCACTATACCGGTTCAGCAGCTTAAAGGGATGGTCAAGGACAAGAATTTCGTTGATTTGGATCCCGTTTTAAGAAAATGTGTGGAAGAAGTTGTGGGAGAATTCACGGTGAACCCCGACCCGCAGCTTATAGATGTAGCACTGGATAAGGGCTTGTATAATCTCATGTATAAGGTGGCCAGGGATAATAAGAGCAGCTTCTTGACGGACTATATATCGGCACAGATAGACCTGATAAATATCAAGTCGCTGGTTCGGGTAAAATCAATGGGCTACGGACGGGAATTCCTTAAGAAGGTGATACTTGATAACGGAAAGCTGGATTATGCATTCTTCAGCGATATCTTTGATGAATCCTTGGAAACACTGATTGACAGATTGGCTTACAAGGATTACGGAAAGGTAGTGGAGGAAGGCATAAGCAATTACATGAGGACAAAATCCCTGACTAGATTTGAAAAGCTTTCTGACGATTTTATATTTGAACTCGCAAAGAAGGGCAAGTATGTCGCATTTGGAATCGAACCTCTGATTGGTTATCTGATGGCCAAGGAGAACGAAACAAAAATAATCAGAATGATAATGGTCGGAAAAATCAATGAGATTCCGAATGAATTGATAAGAGAAAGGCTACGTGATGTATATGTATAAGTTAGGAGTAATTGGAGATAAGGACTCAATACTTGGGTTCAAGGCTTTGGGGATATCGGTATTTCCGACCAGCGATATAAGAGAAGCCAACAGGTTGATTCACAAGCTTGCGAAGGAGAACTACGCAGTGATTTTTGTAACAGAGCAGCTTGCCAAGGACTTGGATGAAGCAATCGGTGAATATAAGAATTCCTTGACTCCGGCAATAATCATGATTCCTAATAACAGGGGAACCCTGGGGTTGGGGATAGATGGCGTCAAAAAATCAGTCGAGAAAGCTATAGGTTCAGATATATTATTCGGGAAAGAAGGTTGATAACTTGAGCGACGGAAGAATTATTAAAGTATCAGGTCCTCTTGTCATAGCAGAAGGCATGCAGGATGCAAAGATGTATGACGTTGTTCGCGTAAGTGATAAAAATCTTATAGGCGAAATTATAGAAATAAGAGGCGACAAAGCTTCAATACAGGTATATGAGGAAACCTCAGGCTTAGGACCGGGAGAACCGGTTGTCTCTACAGGGGAGCCTCTAAGCGTTGAACTGGGGCCGGG
>JAGOLK010000014.1 GCA_017994115.1 Clostridia bacterium
CTGACGGAAGCAGGTCAGGAGTGAACTGTATCCTCTTGAAGCTGCAGCCGGTTGATCTTGCAAGCGCATGAACCATAGTAGTCTTGCCTACTCCGGGAGCATCCTCAATAAGCACATGGCCTCCCGCGAACAAAACTACCAATAGTTTTTCCAATACATCCTTCTTGCCGACGATAACCTTTGATACACTTTCCTCAATCTTTTTCACAAACAAGTCCTTGTCAATCATAATACATTCCCTCCATAGTACCTGAAAAAGCTATGCACTTAGAAATGCCTATAATAGTATTCTATAAATTATATTCTGACAATTCAATCAACTAAAAGTGAATTTTTTTTAAAAATTATTTCACAAATTATGAATAATGCGGCGCAATGCAAAAACTGTCCTGTTATGGACAGTTTTCAAATTGATTTTTATTCGGATTTTTCACTTTCCTTGTGCTGATCCCGCGTTAATGCCCACTGTTCCCTTGCCAGCTTCTCAATCATGGGGTTTTCTTTCCTTTCAGGATTTGCAGCCGCTTTTCCAAACCAAGTGATAGCTTCGCTAAGCTTCCCAAGCCTTCTTGACAGCTCCCCCAAAAGATACATCAAGGATATCTCGTTCAGGTTCCCGATTGGAAGCGGTTCTTTATCATAAGCCTCCAAATAGTTCCGGAGTGAATATTCCAGGAACAGCTCCTCCTGCTTGTCCCCCTTAAATCTGAAAAGCCATGCAAGCCTAAGGCACAATCCTGCAAGCACACTGGCATTCGCTTTTCTCAGCTCGGCAGTATAAATCGCCAGCTTGTACGCAGCTATTGCATCATCCAGGCTTCTTTGGGCACAGAAGCTTCTGCCCACTTCTCTTCCCGAAAAGGCCTCTTTAAGAAGCTTGGCTTCTTTTTCCGTCAGTTCTCCGAAAGAATTCTCCGGGGCTGCGTATGCACAGTAAGGACATACAAAAACTTCATAATACATGGGGTTCAAGTCCATGTAATGGATGCAGAAATCCTCATCCTTCTTCTTAACTTTACAGGAATTAACCTTTGCTTTCATTGAAGAAAACTGCTTGCCGCATATGGGGCAAATAGCTTTCTTGGAATACAGCGAATCGTTCATCAAATATTCTCCAATCCAAGTGCTATTATTATAACAGCTTTAATGCACTTAAATTATATATCACCGGGTACTTCCGGCAAAACTTCATTTTCAGCCGGCTGGGGTTCAACCTTCATGGTTCCCACTCTTTTTACCCCGTTTACAGTTCGATAAACACTTAATGGAAGCTCCTCGGTTGAAACCTCTTTTCCGTTTTCCATAACCACTCTATAGCTTTTGACAACATACCCGGTATATGCCTTCTTTTCTTCCACCTCTGTTCCCTCCGGAAGGGTAGGATCTTGTATTATGCTTATCTGAGGGGGAGTCACCTTTATTGTCTCTGTCCTTATCTTGACAGTTCTTTCCGGGTGTTCGTCATAGCCGTATATGCTGAATTTAACCCAGCTTCCCTTCACTTCTCCATAAATGTAAATGGGATATTTAGTGTTATTCTCAAACTTTAAATCTATATAATCCTCTGATATTGTTGCGTCTCTTCCCAAAGCTATATAGCTGGATGGAAGTGAATGGCTCTTACGCTCTACTATTTTAAGATTTGAAAGCAGTGCGGCATTATATAAGGTGGAAGAAACCTGGCATACTCCTCCTCCGATGCCGGGAACCAGCTCATTGTTTATTATGACATTGGCTTCCTTGTATCCGAACTTTGCAAGCCTGGGGCCCATACTCTTATTCAGGGAAAAGACCTCGCCCGGCTTAACCAATATGTGTGATGCACTGCTGGTGGCAATTTTTATATTATGAGTCCTGTCAACATCAGCTGCGTTGAACTTTGTTGAATACTCTCCAAGGTTATCCTTTATATTTTCAAGGTCGGATCTTTTAATTTCCGGTTCTGTGACATCAACAGCCAATTCCGCCTCTCCTTCTGAGGCTTTATCCAGCAGAGCTTTAATAATATCGCAGGATTTATTGACATCAAGCTTCCTGCCCTCTACTTCATCAGTAATTACAAAGCCTTGCTCCTTCAATACTATTGATGCATCGCTGGCTTCCTGATCCAATTCTTTTGAAATGTCCTCCAGTCTGTTTTTCAAGTATTGCACATCATAGGAATAATTAAGCTTGATATCCGCTCCATTCAGCTGAGTTGCAACCACATCCTTAATTCTCTTGAAATAACTGCCCTTATGCCCTATATCATAAGCTTTCGTCACTGCATCTTCATACTCGTACTTAAAATCAATATCCCTATATTTCAACTGCCATTCTTTTTCTTCAAATTTCAAGACAATACCCAAATTGTCAATAATAGGTTCCATTTTTCCCTTTAGCATGCTCTCCGCCTGCGAAGGAACAAAACCGCCTACATCAATTCCGTTAATTGAAATATTGGAATGGATTTTATCTCCGCTTACCATTGCCGCACTCAGCGCTGCAGCCGCAATCAATAAAACAATAATTACACCGATACCTATTTTCATGTTTCTGCTCATTTGCATCCCCCCACTCTTCTGCGTTTACAACTGCATCTCTACTTGTACTGATATATTATATACGTTTCCCTTGCCCATTAATGATAATATCAACTAAAATTCCGGCTATTTTTCCTTCCAATGAAGCTCAATTACGTCCCCGTCATTTATCACGTCGGTGAAATTAGCTTTATTCCCGTTTAAAAGCATAGCACTTACTCCCTTTATGCTGTCAAAATCTATTTCAATATTGTTAAATACATCCACGAACAAGCACTGGGTTTTGTTTGTCACCAAAACTTCCGGTTTTCCGTTTATAGTCACATTCACGCAGACTGCTTTTTCATCAGGCCTTTGAAAACTCTCCGTTTTTGTTCTTTCAAGTACTTTATAGCTGATATGGTCTCCGTCATTAATAACATCGTCCGGTTCCGCTTTCCTGCCGTTAATTTCAACTCCTATATCATTATAATTCAAATTTAGAAATTTCAAAAGCCCAAGTACCGTATCAATATTTTCTATATTTACCTCATCGCCGTTTTTAATAGGAGCATCCATATTACAATCAATACCGTTCACGGTAATTATAGGCCTTAGATTAAGAGGATTTTCATTCAAAAAAACTGTTTTTTCAACATAATCGCCCAAATAATCCCTTACGTTAGCCTCTGCCGGTTTACCTTCTGCGGCAGGCTTCACAATTATTACATCTCCATTTGCAATGGGCCTGTCAAGTCCCGCAATATTATTATTAAGATATATGACTGCCGGTACTCCCGGTTCTCCTCTGACAATTACCTCTTTTCCATTGACCTTGAAGATTAACGGATTTCCCCTCCTGCCTATTAGGTTGCGGGGATTGTAGTTCATCATTATGAGACTGTCTGCTATGGTAAGAGCTTTTGTATTAAGCAGCTTTACATTTACGCCATTCACTGTTACATGAAGAAAATCCTTTTGCCTGTTAAAATAAGAAGCAACAGCAATTCCAATAGGTGTTATGAATTCCGGTCCCGATAGCCCTTCGCTTTCTATCTCCACATTCCTTATGATATCGGTGCTTCTTACCCCTACTCTTTCCGAAGGTATCCGGAGGTATTCGGCAATATATCCGGTAAGCCTTGGTATCTGGCTTCCTCCTCCTACAAGGAATACCGCACTTGGTGCTTTCCCGTTGAATTCAAGTATTTTATTGCTGATCTCTTCAGCCAGCATCCTGATTGATTCATCTATTTCATTCAAAACCTCCGATGAATTCTTTTCATGAACCAGTCCCATTATATCGGTATATTTGATAATTTCATTATTCAGGCTGATTTTAGCTTTTTCCGCCTCGTCAAAATCAAGCAGCAGGACTTCGGCTACCTTTTCTGTAATCTCATCTCCCGCAACGGAGGCCATTGCAAAAGCAAATACAGTTCCATCCTTTGTCAGTGCAATATCTGATGTTCCTGCTCCAATGTCCACAAGAGCAAGGTTTAACAGCCTCAAGTTGCTGGAAATCGACACATTCATTGCCGCAATAGGTTCCAAAGTAATGCTTGCAACCTCCAGGCCCGCCCTTGCGACTACTGCATACAGGCTTTCCACCACCAGCCTGGGAAGGAAAGTAGCCAGTACTTCCACTCCTATGCGTTTTGCTTTATGCCCTTCAAGATTGCTGATTATACCCCCGTTAAGGAAATAGCGCACCACGGCATACCCTACACAGAAAAATGACTGATCCCCCTCTTCTGTCTGCTCCTCCATGCTTCTCTGAGCTTTTTGGATTGCTTCAATCTCAAGATTGCTTATAAGCTCCCTGTCAACTCCCATAGACGGATCCGCATCCTGCTCCGCAAAGCCTTTGCAAGTCTTCAGGGTCCTTCCTGCAGCAGCAACGGATACTCGTTTAAACTTAAGGCCTGTCTTTTCTTCAAGCCTTTCCTTGACTTTCTCCACTGCTTTTGCAACAAGCTCAATATCATGAACCTGTCCGTCATACATAACCCTTTCCTTGTGCTCTTCCACTTCAAAATCCTTGATTATGTATTTCTGACCGTCATGGAATCCTACTATGCCTACTACGGTTCTGGTACCTATATCCAAAGAGAATAGCAAATCCTGTTCAGTCATAAAACTCACCCTTGTAATGTTAATTTTGCTTAATTTTACATTTTTCCTGCAATTTTTCAGCATAGTAGTATTCTATACGAGCATAAATAATTCCTTCAAATTTACTTTCCCATATGATTTAATATTTCTATCGGAAGGTTTGAAGCCTTCTGATAAACTGTGGAACGGAAAGGGAATCACCATGTATGATATATTGAAAAATTGCAGAATCTGCCCCAGAAAATGCGGTTCCGACAGATATGAAGGAATAGGCTTATGCGGTTCCGGATCAGAAGTGCTGGTTGCAAAGGCCTGCCTTCATCAGTGGGAGGAACCCTGCATCAGCGGCAGCAGGGGATCCGGCACGGTGTTTTTCAGCGGCTGCAGCATGAAATGCGTGTTCTGCCAGAATCATGATATCAGTCAAGCATCCTCAGGTGCATTAATCGGGAAAAAAATCTCAACTGAAAGATTGGCGGAGATAATGCTAGAGCTTCAAGAGCAGGGTGCTCATAATATCAACCTTGTATCCCCCACTCCATATGCACTGCATATCATCGATGCTGTAAGAAAGGCAAAAGAGAAAGGCCTGCATGTGCCGGTCATATACAATACCAATGGTTATGAACTTGAAGAAACCATCGAAGCTCTTAAGGGAACTGTTGATGTCTACCTTCCCGACATCAAGTATTGTGATGACTTATACTCGGTTAAATACTCAAGTACCGGGAATTACTTTGAGTATGCCTCAAAGGCTGTAACGGCAATGCATAATCAGGCAGGGTATCCTGAGTTTGATAAAGACGGAATGATTAAAAAGGGAATGATTATCAGGCACCTGGTTCTCCCCGGTTTAGGACTGGATTCAAAAAGAATCTTCCAATGGGTACGTGAAAATATAGGAAAATATGCATATATGAGCATAATGTGCCAGTATACTCCAATGCACAAAGCCTCTCAATACAAGGATATCAACAGGAGAATAAGCTTGTCCGAATATGATGAGGTGCTCGGCTACTTCTTTGAAGCAGGCCTGGAAAACGGATTTATGCAAAGCGTAGAATCTGCACACAGCAGCTATACTCCCGAATTCGATTTATCGGGAATTTAAAAATACTATTATTTTCATGGTTTAATAAATACAAAAAAAAGCAACCTATTAGTACAATACATTCAAAGGCTTACATAAAAACCGAAAGGAAGTGCTATCGTTATGCGAAGAGCCTCCAGAAGCATGATGACTTGGGGAGCATTAGGTGCAATGGCAGGATTGGTTTTAATCCCTGCATTAAGTTCAAAAACACGCAAAAAGGTTTCACGTTCAGCGAGAAATGCATATTTCAGAGTATCAGACATGATGCAGGATATGAAAGACATGGGAAATAAATAAAGAGACATGGGGACGATTCGCCTGAGACACGGGGACGTTTCTCCCGTCTCGTAAAGCGAGACAGGCGAAACGTCCCCGTGTCTTATTTATCCGTCAACTGAATAAAATCGCTTTTCAGTACCCCCATTATAATCTCATCATAGAACTTTCCGTCTATGCATGCCGACTGCCTTGTTCTGCCCTCGCAGCGGAAGCCGCATTTGAGATAGCATTTGACCGCCCTCTCATTGTACTCATATACCTTTAAAGTAACTCTGAATATATCAATATTAAAAAATGCATATCTAAGAATTGTCCTGACTGCATCCTCCCCATATCCTTTGCTCCAATAATCCCTATCCCCGATTCTTATGCCAAGCTTACAGCTTTTATCCTGTTCATTGAAATCATAGAGCTGTATTGTCCCTATAGGCGTTCCCTCTTCATTATCAATCATAAGGTTCATAGGATCATACCCAAAGCTTCTTGAGATATTGTACCTCAACTTGTCCGGAGTTACCTTGGAATTGCTCCATCCTGCAAGCCTGTTCAACTCAATGTCATTATACCACTTTAACAAATAATATATGTCACTGTCTAACCCGGGCCTCAAGGTTACTTTGCTTCCTGCAAGTACATTCTGCGCCAGGGCTCTGT
Organism: Clostridia bacterium; assembly: GCA_017994115.1. Lineage (GTDB taxonomy): Bacteria > Bacillota > Clostridia > Lutisporales > Lutisporaceae > BRH-c25. Next base: position 6,643 of record JAGOLK010000014.1, read on the forward strand.
CATCAATTGCAACAGATCTTAAAAAAGCCGGAAAAAACTTAAGCAGCTTATAGGGCTTCTCCATATACCTTTTCCTGTTCTGCATCATATCCTCATAGTGCTTTCTGTTCAATGTGATTCTAACATTGATCCCCTCTTTGATTCCTTCTTTGACAATAACGCCTTCGGCACTATGGTAAACTGAAAACCTGCCTGCCTCGCGGCCTTCTTCCTTGATGATTATTCCAAAGTTGCCGGAGCTGAACAGGAATATATTCATGAGAAAAGGCTTCATAAAGGGATAGCTCCTGAAGAACAGGGTATACAAATCCGATACAGTGTCTGAGAAGCTTTTCATATTTTCAGCTGAAATCGCACTCATTTTTGATTACTCCTAATACTGTCAGCATTAATAATATAATTATGATTATTATATCATATATTACTCCACCCGACTCCAAAACTCCTCCAATATTCGTCCTAATTCCTCATGGCTTTCAACATTATTATTATGCAGCCATTCCCGAGGGAAGATACAGGTATACCGGCTGCTGCAAAACCTTTCATCTATAAGCAGCACAACGCCCCGGTCGGATTCAGACCTGATGACCCTTCCGGCTGCCTGCATAACTTTATTCATCCCCGGATACATGTACGCATATTCAAAACCCATATTGTTCTTCTTTTTAAAGAAATCCATTATAATATCTCTTTCAAAGCATACCTGCGGAAGCCCTACACCCACAATGACAGCTCCAATAAGCCTTTCCCCCGCAAGATCTATTCCTTCTGAAAATATTCCTCCCATCACTGCAAATCCAACCAGTTCCTTTTCATTATCCCGGCAGAAGCATTGAAGAAAGCGCTCCTTTTCTTCCTCCTGCATGGCAGGCTGCTGCAAAATTGTTCCGATGCCAGGATATCTCTCGGTAAATAGGCCAAACACCTCATTCATGTACTTGTATGAAGGAAAAAATATGAGATAATTGCCTTTTCTTGCACTTACTACAGTCTTGATGTATTCGGCTATTTCTGAAAGGCTGCCCTCTCTGTCCGTATATCTGGTGGACACATCCCCGGCGATAGTCAGGCTAAGGTTGGATTCTTCGAAGGGAGAATCCAGTCTTATGTTATAATCCTCTTCGCTGCCTCCGAGAATATCCTTAAAATAATACAAGGGCGTCAAAGTGGCCGAGTAGAAGACAGAAGCCTTCATCCTTCCGGTTATTTCACCAAGAAGCTTGGAAGGATCCAGGCAGAAAAGCTTAAGCTTTACATCACTTCCCGACAGCTCAACATATGCAGTATATCTATCATCAAAAATCTCGTATATCCTTAAGAATGCCGCTGCCTCAAAATAAAGCTCCAGTACATCACGGTATCCTTGTTCCTTATGATTTGAACCAAGCCATTCCTCACCCCGGCTGATAAAAGCTCTAAGGGCCTGGCACAGTTCCTTCAGCTCCTCTTTTGCCATGCAGCAGTTCTTGCTTCCGCTTTTCTTCCTTATTTTAAGCAAAGCTGAGTTGATACCATTAACTGCCTTTGATATCAAAGGTGCTTTTACCTTCATCAATCGCTTTATTTCAAGAAAAGGCTTTTTATAAATCTCCGCAGAGAACATTTCTCTTGCACGATCCACAAGATTGTGCGCTTCGTCTATCAGCAGCACATAATTGCTTTCTGTTTCCGCGAAAAACCTTCTGAGGCTTACCCTGGGGTCAAAAACATAATTGTAGTCGCATATAATACAGTCCGTCCAATAGGATAAGTCCAACGAAAGCTCAAAGGGGCACACCATATGCCTTCCGGCGTACTCCTCCACCAGTTCCCTTGTAATTATGTCCTCCTTTTCAAAAACCTCCTTCAATACTGCATTCACCTTATCGTAATAGCCCTTTGCATATTCGCAGTACTCGGGATTGCAGTCGGATTCCTCCTTGAAGCATATCTTATCCTTTGCCGTCAGCACAACGGCTTTGATTCTGAGTCCCTTACACTTCATTTTACTGATTGCATCCAAGGCTGCCTGCCTGGTTATGGTTTTTGCAGTCAGATAGAATATCTTATCGGTATTGCCTTCTCCCATAGCTTTGACCGCAGGAAAAAGTGCCGAGATTGTTTTTCCCGTTCCTGTAGGGGCCTGAATGAAAATCCTCTTTGAAGCAGTTATTGTCTTATATACTGCAACTGCAAGCTTTCTCTGATTCTTCCGGTATTTGTCATATGGGAATCCCATATCCCTTATGGTGCTGTTTCTCAATGCAATCCATTCGCAGGCTGCATAAGCCCAATCATAATACTTCTCCACCGCTTCGGTAAAATGCTTTTCCAGTTCCCCGATACTGGCCGTTTTGATGAAAACCTTCTGCTCGCCGCTGTCGGCATTATAATAGGTCAGGCGGATATTGACCGTTTTTAGGGCTTGCTCCGATGCATACATGTAAGCATAGCACATTACCTGTGCCCAATGCACCGGGTAAGTGTCTTCGCCTATAATATCCAAAGGGCTGGAAGTTGTCTTTATTTCCTCCAGGGTAATACCTTCACTGCCTTGCAGCAATCCGTCAATTCTTCCGGAAATAATAAAGGTAATGCCCCTGACACATATCCTCATGGAAACACTTATTTCCTTAAGGTAGATTTCTCCGCTGCCTGCCGCCTCATCTTTTCTCAAGCCCTGTATTTTCTGGTGCAGTCTGGCTCCTTCAATGGCTTTTCCCATTCCTGCAAACCGCGAATCCAGATCCCCTGAGCGGTAAACAAATTCCACCAAATCCCTTACCGATATTCTTATTTCATTTCCCACAGTCATGCAACATCAGCCTTTGCAAATTAATCAGCAGCTGCACTATTGGCATTAGCCCATTGGGCATAATTCTGCTTCACCTTCAGGTTGTCCTCAAGCACAGCCCAGATGTCCTCCGATTCAAAACCCTTTCTCCAGGATGCCGCCCCCGCCAGGTCATACTTGTGGATTAGAGATGACTTGAGATTTATTGACTTATCATCCTCTATCCAAATTTTATATGTGGCCTTGCCTTCCTTATACTCGGCATAGTGCTGGCCGCTTTCTTCATTCCATATTACTTCAGGCTTCTTTTCAGACAGTATTTGTTCCACCTTTCCCATGGATACTGCTGTTGACGATACCTTAATCTTACCATCTATAGTTTCTTCCTTCCATACCCTTGTATAGAAGGGAAGTCCCAGAAGCAGCTTTTCCCCCGGAACCTCTTCAAGAATTCTTTCAAGGCCCCTTTCAACCCATCCAAGCTCTGCAACAGAGCCTGCTATCGGACTTGCAGCCCAATGCTGATCATATGCCATTACTGCGACATAATCAACCACCCGGGACAGGGCTTTTCTGTCATAACACATGGACCAATTCTCACTGGAAGACCTGAAGGTGACATCAATTGACACCACCAGCCCCTGTTCCCTTAATAAAGGTGCCAGCTCTCTCATGAATTGAGTAAGCATATCCCTGTCTTTCATATATATGTTTTCAAAATCGATGTTAATCCCGTCAAGCTTATAAAGCTTGGCATATATCAACAGCTGCTGATATATTTTTTCCCTTGTGTCGGTATTGTTCAAAAAATCGTGAGTAATATCCGGGTCAGATCCGTTCCCTACAAGAGCCCACACTTTATGGCCGTTTCTATGCGCCCAGTTCACATAGCCGATATCAGCCTTATTTGCTACCGTTCCCTGCTTGTCCACAATATAGAACCAGGTAGGAGAAACCACATCAAGGCCGCTGATACTTTTCATCTGTGATACATCCGGATTCTTGTTCCCTACATATTCCCACGTCATGTTTATCTTTCCCCGCTCCGGTTTCCAGGCGGTGCTGCCGGCGGGTTCAGTCACATCCGTCCCTGAGGCAATGAGATCAGTTTTGACATATTTTTTCTGTATATACCCTATAAACCCGTCCTTGCTTCTTACCCTGTACCACTTTTCATCCCCGCCGAATACTCTTAGCACTTCACCCTTGTCAATATTTTTTCTGACTGCCGGAGACCACAAGGCAGGCTTTGCCCTAATGATTCTGTTGTCCTTCTGAACCACTGCAATCTGAACGGTATTTTTTGCATAATCAAGCACTGCAACATTATTTTCCTCGATCCATTGAACTTCTATTCCAAACATTGTGTCCAGCATCTGTATGGGTATATACGGCCTGTTGCCCACAAGCTTTACGGGTATATTAATATCCACAGGACGTGCATTTACCATTGCAGTGAGCTTCCCGGTCTTCATTATCAGCACCTTATCCTTGGTAGTAAATACCGCCTTATTGGCTTTTTCATCCCAATGGGCATTCGGATCGATGAATTTTTTTATAGTATCAATGGAGAACAGCAGCTGGCCGTTTTCCAAAATAGGTGAATCCTCATCCTCTGCAATGCCGTCTTCGACAACAAGATGCACTTTGTCAGGAGTGTACTGAATGGTTGTCCAAAGCTGCGGAAAAACAAAAAAACCTGTAATTGCAGCTATAATTAAAGCTGATAATATTATTAAAAAATATTTTCTCATTTTCACACCCCCGGATAAAAATAGATACTATTATTATATCATTAGTAATGACGTAATGCCTCTGGCAAATGTTTCAGAAATGAAAAAGGGGCGCCGCTGACTACTTACCGTGTAGTTTTGCGTCGCCCCCTTGATATTACCCTGTATTATTTTATCAGTCCCAGCTCTCTTCCAACCTTTGCAAAGGCTGCCGCCGCCTCATCAAGATCATCCTTTGTATGTGCTGCTGTCACTATTGTCCTTACCCTTGCCCCACCCTTCGGAACTGTCGGGAATACTATAGCCTGTGCAAATACTCCTTCTTCAAAAAGCCTTTTGCTCAGTTCCACGGCTTTTCTGTCGTCCCCTGTTATTACCGGTGTAATCGGGGTTTCACTCTTTCCTGTGTTGAAGCCCAGCTCATTGAGCTTTTTCTTGAAATGATTTGCGTTATCCCACATTCTATCAGTAAGCTCTGTACTTTCTGAAAGTATGTTTATTGCTTCAATACAAGCTGCCGCTACTGCAGGTGGTGCCGCAGTGCTGAAAAGGAAAGGCCTTCCTCTGTGATTCAGCCAGTCTATAAGATTCCTTCTTCCTGCCACATATCCTCCTACAACTCCTATAGCCTTCGAAAGAGTCCCTATCTGTACATCTACCCTGTCACTCAGCCCGAAGTGATGCGCAGAGCCTTGACCGCTTTTCCCAAGCACTCCGCTGGAATGCGCATCGTCAACATAAGTGAGGCATCCATATTTTTCCGCAAGTTCAACGATTTCAGGAATCTTTGCTATATCACCGTCCATGCTGAAAACACCGTCAGTGATAATAAGCTTTATGTTGTAATTATCTTTAACTTCTTTTATTACTCTTTCCAGATCTTCCATGTCGCTGTGCTTATATCTTACTACGTCAGCTTTGCTCAGCCTGCAGCCGTCTATAATCGAAGCATGATTCAGCTCGTCGCTTATAATTACATCCCCTTTGTCGACTATCCCGGGAATTGCTCCGGCATTTGCCGTAAAGCCTGACTGGAATACCAAAACAGCTTCCACATGCTTGAACTTGGCCAGTTTCTCTTCCAGTTCCTCATGTATGGACATTGTACCTATGATTGTTCTTACCGCACCGGCTCCCATGCCCCATTTATCAATAGCCTTTTTCCCCGCTTCCCTGAGCCTCGGATGGTTGGCCAAACCCAGATAATTGTTGGAGGAAAGGTTGATTACATTCTTTCCGTTAACTATACATCTCGGGCCTGAGGGGCTCTCCAATACCGGAAGCTTCCTGTAAACACCCTGCTCCTTAAGTTCGTTAAGCCTTTGAGTGATAAAATCCAGATCATGCAAACCCATTCTGTTTACCTCCCCTTTCCTAATACCTTATAAACTTATTCTTTAATATTCAGCTTTATTGCCAGCTTTTCCAGCATATCCTTTGTCATTGATGCCAAATCATATTGAGGATTCCATCCCCATTCCGCCCTTGCTGCACTGTCATCCAGGGAATTAGGCCAGCTGTCTGCTATTGCCTGTCTGACAGGATCAACATCATAGGTCAATATAAATTCAGGTATATGCTTCCTGATTTCTGCGGCAAGCATTTCAGGCTCAAAGCTCATTGCAGTAACATTAAACGCATTCCTGTGCAAAAGCTTGTCAGGATTTGCCTCCATGAGGTCATGTACTGCCTTTAGTGCATCAGGCATATACATCATATCCATATATGTACCGGCTCCTATATAGGAAGCATATTTCTTATTCTTCAATGCTTCGTAATAAATATGCACTGCGTAGTCTGTAGTGCCTCCCCCCGGCAAAGCTGCATAGGAGATTATGCCCGGGAATCTCACCCCTCTTGTATCCACGCCATATTTCTTGAAGTAATAGTCACAGAGAAGTTCTCCTGCAACCTTTGTTACCCCGTACATTGTGGAAGGCCTTTGTATAGTATCCTGGGGTGTATTGTCAGCCGGGGTGTTAGCCCCAAAAGCTGCTATCGAGCTGGGGGTAAATACTGCTATACCCAGTTCCCTTGCCACTTCCAGCACATTATATGTTCCATTCATATTGATATCATATGCTGTTTGAGGATTCTTCTCAGCATTTGCCGAAAGAATTGCTGCCAGGTGTATTATCTGGTTTATGCCATATTTCCTGCACACTTCGGCCAATCCCTTTGCATCCAGAACGTTAAGCAGTTCAAAAGGGCCTGCTTCAAAGAAACTGTCATCACCATGCTTGCTTCTGTTGCTGGCAATAACATTATCGTTCCCATACTGCTCTCTGAGATATTCGGTAAGTTCCGTACCAATCTGTCCCAAAGCTCCGGTAATAAGAATCTTTTTCATACAAATCCTCCCATCTTTATCTGATAACTCTGTTTTGACAAAATCAGACGCTTCAAATAGTGTTATTATGATAAATCATTCACGATATATATTTTCATTATATCACCTTTAATACAAAAAAAAATAGTTTTTGTGCAAATTTTGCATACATTATTAATGTATTGTACTTAATATGAATACAATTGTTCTCAATTTTCAGACACTTGACAGCTTAACACGCACTTGAGTTAATACAGAACAGCAGCAGGAAAGCAGGAAAGATACAAAAAATAAAGTGCAGATTTCTGCACTTTATTTTTATGGATTATTCATTCTACATAATTTCTAAGTATGCCTATACCCTGCAGCCTGACCTCAACCACATCACCTGCCGACATGGGCCCTACTCCGGAAGGTGTTCCGGTAGCAATAACATCACCGGGATACAAAGTCATTATTTTAGATACATGGCTTACTAATTCATGGGTTTTGTTTATTAAATATGATGTATTTGACTTTTGCTTTGTTTCGCCGTTAAGCACGAGTTCTATGTCAGTATTGTTGCCGTCAATCCCTGTTACTATAAAAGGCCCCATAGGAGCAAAGGTATCAAAGGATTTTGCAGTGGTCCACTGTCCGTCTTTTGGCTGCAGATCCCTTGCGGTTACATCATTGAAGCAGGTTGCACCAAGCACGTATTGGAAAGCTTCCGACGGTTCAACGTTTTTCGTCCGTTTTCCGATTACCAATGCCAGCTCTGCTTCATAATCAACCCTTTTGGACATACCGGGCCGGATTATTTTTTCCTCCGGGCCGATGACTGATGATGAAGGCTTCATAAAAAGCACCGGATCCTTTGGCAGTTCATGCCCCATCTCTGATGCATGATCCCTGTAATTGACTCCTACTGCCACTATCTTTGAAGGTATACATGGAGCAAGAAGCTTGACATCCGAAAGCATATACCGCTCTTCCGTAACCTTGTACTCTCCAAAAATATCCCCTTCAATCCTGTAGACCGTACTGTCTTCCACCAAACCGTAACTGACAATTCCTTGACTTTCATACCTGGCAAATTTCATCTGCCGCACCTCCTTATTTTATTTGCCGGAAACCTGCAGCAGCCTCCAGCAGTATTTCCGGTAAATCATGCTCAATCTCATTATACCGTTTCATATCAATCTCCATAATACCCTCAAAAAGATTTTTGTATTTAAGAGGCAGATCACTGATAATTATCAGTGCAGCTGCCTTTTTACCTGCGCATCTGCATGCAGTGAATACTGCCGATACCTCCATTTCAACCCCATCGCAGCCCTTCTCCTGCATATAATCAAAGGTATCCTTCCTCTCTCCCAGTAATGAGTCTATCGAGAATACTCTGCCTTCGCGGCAGTCAATCCCATACCTGCTTTGATACTTCAATACCGCATTCAGAAGCTTTTGAGCCGTTTCTTTGTCTCCCTGCACCAGTTCACCAAAACGGTCTCTTTTTATGTCTCCGCTGTGATAACGTGAATAACCCTCCCCAATGACAGCTTCGCTTACTATAAGCATATCCCCTATGCTGCAGCACTGGCTGACTGCTCCTGCAGAACCTGAGAATATGACAGTATCGCAATCGGTATAACTTAAGGCAAGAGCGCAATCACCGGATCTGGGTGCTCCTATTCCGCTGCTTATCACTGTTATGCTCCTGCTGTTGAACTTTAAGGTTACACCCTTATACCAGCCGGCAAACTCTGCTGATACTTCATCTGCCTTGCTGATAAAACTCTCAAGGCTCCATACCGGTGTAAGTATAACAATGCTAGCAATATCCTCAATATTGCAGCCGAAATAAGTCTTCACCATAGTTTCTCTCTTGACCTTATCGTACACATGAACACCCCGCTCTATACGTCTTATTCTCCGACATACCTTGCTATATGAATATCTTCCTGTAATTCAAAAATAAGAATTCCTCTTCCATCCTCAGACATATAAAAATCATCCAGCTTTGATTTTGATGTGTATTTGACATCTTCCTGAAGATTTTCATCTATTCCTATAATTGAGTTATCCATGCAAAAATACATGGTGTCCCCCTTTGCAGAAATCAAATAGTACTCCCCTTCAATCCAATGCAGATATTCAGCATTATCGTATGATTCTGCCTGAAGGGTTGCGGTATTCACTATATGCAGACTGCTTTTTTCATAATTCCCAACCGTAAAGCTAAGCAGATTTCCCTGATTGGAAAACTTAAGATTCCCAAGCTCAATCATCGTTCCGTCGCTGGCATCCACATTTGTTTCCAGCCTTTTGCTGCCGCCCTCTTCTAAATCCACAATATATACCGAGCTGTAATTAAGCTTCATATACCAATCCGGTATATCGGTGTCCCCTGCTTTTATACCCGGGAATGCAAGAAACCTGTCTTCCCCTCCCCAGGTTATATCCCCGAAAATGCATTCATCGCCGTTAATTTCAAATACCTCATCATAGCTGCCCTTGAAAGTATCATAGACACACACCTTTTTACCCTGAAACATATGGTAGTCCTCAGCATTAAGCCACTGTCCCGATTCGTCTTCCAATACAAAAGCAATTTTGGAGCCTGTAGGTGACCACTGCGAATATGCGGATTTCAATTCTCCCTTTTTTGATCCGCTGAAAGCATCATATATGTATTTGTCATTAATAATGATGTTGTTCTCATCCGGAGACCAATTGACCAGATAGTGAAAACCTTCTATGAATCCATCGCTCTTTATATTCATGAGTCTTTTGTTCTCAAAGGTTTCTGTATCATACACATATATTCCGTATATATCATTGCCCTCCAGAAGAGATGTATAAGCAACACTGCCTGCGTTTGGAGATATTGATATGTTTATGGCATCAGCCGGACCCATATCCTCTGCAATAACATGCTCCGTGCCGTCCTTTTCTATGAATTTCAATGTGTTTTTGTAGTCTGTATCCTCCACTGCTATGAACCCCTTGTTTCCAATGGGTTCATAATAAAAGTACCTGTCCGCCATCTCCGTCAATTTACTTTCCCTGACTTCTGCAGTACCTATATCTATTTCATAATACTTAAAAAGCTCACCCTCCTCTGCACTGAGAAGCAGGTTGTCAGAGGATCTGTGAAATATATTTACTGTCCCTGTAAATTCTTTCACAAGCCTTTCATTCTTTATATCGATATCATCCGGTTCGGTTCCGTTTCCCGGAGTCTCTCCGCTGCAGCCGGAAAGCACCATGATAAGTGCAGCCAAAACTGCAAACAACTTTTTCATTACTTATCCATCCTTATATTAAAAAATAAATACAATATTATTATAACAGAAAATGTTAATCAGCCCAATAAAAATAAGCAGGGGCTGATGCACAATAGAAGAAGAATGCGACGCAGGTATAAGTCTGCATAACCAAGCAAGAGCTTGTATAGTATAGCAGGGCACACTTTTATGCATTTTGGCAACAGGCCTCTGATATGGCTTTGGTAAAAAGTTCGTGAAGCCGGCATGGAGGCCGGCTTAGGTGTCTCGGGCCATGGAGGGCCTTTTGACACCGGTAGAACTTTTCCAAAGGCATATCAGTAGTCCTGTCAAAATCATAATCCGTGTGCCTCGATATACTATACTGTCTCTTGCGGAGGGTTATGCAAACTTCAGATATGTCGCATTCTTCTTCTTATGCGAAAAGGGGTATCGCCAGCTACCTATTAAGTAGTGCGATACCCCTTTCTTTTTTATGCTTTCTTGCCCAGGCTGCTTATCAGCGGCTTATAGAGTATTCCTACAATAATCAGAGTGATTATAAGCTCCGGCAAAAGATAGGAACCGTTGTAAACTATTGAATAAAACAATGGGTCCATACCTTCGGGAGCATATGAAGCCCATACAACCACTCCTGATATCACATGACAGATGAACCTTCCAGCCACGCCCAGGCATGTACCTGTAAGTACCCCTTTAAAATTGCTGCGGAATAACCCTGCTAATCCGAGCATGCCAAAGGCAACTACATAGTCAAAAAGTATTGATATTACATGATAGGAATAAATTGCACCTCCCAGCAAGAACTGCAAAATTCCATAGGCGGTGCCTGCAAGTAGTCCATACTTGACCCCCCATCTCAGCGAAAACACAATAATTGGAATCATGCTCCCTGCCGTAACCGAACCTCCATAAGGGGCTTCAAATATTTTTACATAGCTGAGTATCTGTGCAGCCGCAATCATAACTCCTGCTTCTGCAAGCATTTGTGTAGATGTCCTTTTCACAATATTACCTCCCAATAGATGACTTTAATCAGATAAATTACCGTCAGATTTTGATTACCGGAATAAGAGACCTTTACACCACCTCTTTTTATTATTGCCCGGGAGGAATAACTAAATAAAAAGACCATAACCAAAAGTTACGGTCAGACTATTTATTAATCACAACCGCTTCCCTCCGTTAGAATTAACCAGACAGGTTCAAAGGGTCAACACCTATGCGTCTTCAAACCGCAAAGTGCTTTCTCAGCTCTACGCTCCCCTAGCGGACAATATTCAATTACTGGTCATGTATATGATAGCTCTATTCCTCTTATGTGTCAATTGCTATTATCATTTTCATTTACATTGTCTGTTCCATGCCTTATAATGGTTCTAAAAGTGCCCGGGAGGTCTTGCATATGTTTTTCAAAAATGAAGAATCGAAGGTTATGTCAGCATTTATAGCAGTCTGTATATTATGGGGATCTACATATCTTGCAATCCGAATCGGTGTCAGTGCATTTCCTCCGGAGCTTTTTGCCGGAATAAGGTTTTTTGTTGCAGGTTCGCTAATGTTGATTTTTGCCCGCCTGCGGGGTTTAGAGTTCCCTGCAAATCTGAACAGTATCAAAAACCAGTCTGTTGTAGGGCTGTTCCTTCTGCTTGGAGGCAATGGCCTGGTTGTCTGGGCAGAGCAGTGGGTCCACTCCGGAATTGCAGCACTTCTTATTGCTACCTCTCCATTATTCATGGCTTTAATAGAGCTTTTTATACCCGGCCGTCCCAGAATAGAATTCAAAGGTTGGCTTGGCTTGCTCATTGGATTCTCCGGAGTTGTAATTCTGGTTCTCTCAAGCTCAGGTGTCGGCAACATAAATGTAAAAGGCGCCATATTGCTTCTAATTGCATCCTTTCTCTGGGCAATGGGCTCAGTATATTCTAAAAGCTTTAAACCTGCAGGTTCAATGATTGCAAATATAGGCATACAAATGTTAACCGGAGGAATTGCTTTGCTGATTCTCGGCATATCCTTGGGAGAGCTTCCCATGGTAAGTATCTCATTAAAGGGGATCGGCGCATTGATTTACCTGATTGTCTTCGGCTCCCTGCTTGGTTATTCCTCATACATATATGTATTGGGAAAATGGCCTGCTGCAAAAGCGGGAACTTATGCGTATATAAACCCGCCTGTGGCTGTCCTGCTTGGTACTCTGATTCTGAAGGAAACCTTCACTCTTACCATATTGCTTGCTACAGTTGTTATACTTTCCGGAGTACTGATGGTACAGCTTTCAAAAATCAAGAGCACAGATAAAACAGTTATTAAAGAGGAAGACCCCTCAATGTAGGAGTCTTCTTTATCTTACTTAAGCTCATATCTCTTCAATTTAGATGTAATCAGGTCGCCTGCATCCGTCCTGAACTCGGACTGAACCATACCTATTCCCTGCTTGTAATAGTATGTCATGTTTGAAGTCTGATCCTTAAAAGTTACTTTAACTGCTATACAGCCTTTGAATTCTCCTGCAGGTACAACTACATCAGCTTCCGTATTTATTATCTCATAGTGGTTTTCTTCGCTTATCCAGAAGTTCCCTTTCTCCAGCGGTGTTTGCAGCATTATTATATTTACATTGCTTGGCTTATCCAGTAAATTCCCGCCGCTGAATTCTTCTCCCGACCTATAAGTATTCACAATACTGTCCTTGCTTTCCTCCAGCACATTGGCGATTATGGTACCCCCATTGTCAATGGTAACCTGATGCCTGTTTCCCGAGCTGAATATTACCTTTTGAATAAAAGAGGCGTATTCCATTCCTTCCCCCTCATATTCCCACATATTGCCCTCCTTCAGAGGATAAAAACCGATTAATGACTCTTCCTCCGGCGCAGGTTCAGGTTCCGGAGCCGGGGTTGGAGTTGGGGTTGGAGCTGGAGCAGGGGCTGGAGTACAGGACGCCATTCCGACGGCAGTGCATATAATAAATGCTGCAATCAGGATCAGGCTCAGCGAGTCTTTGTACTTATATTTCAATTTTATCACTCCATTCTATATGGTTTTGCCGGTTCTTGCCCATGTATCAATTATAACGCATCTGAATATCTTATTCCCAATTATTCCTTTTATTATGTGGTTTTAATTTGAACCAGGAATATTAATGCCTCAACAAAATAAAAAAATGTGGTTAATGTTTAATTTTAATGTGTACCTGACTTACTTTTTTGTTATAATAGTGATAGAATATTAAGGTGACTTGCTTTGATTCATATCAATAACAGCAGGAGGTACAATATGGATAAAACCACGAAAAAATCTCTTATATGGGGCGGAGTTATCCTTGTCGAAGCATTCATACTGAAGCTTGTAAAGAAATCTGATTTGTGGTTCTATATTTCTTTGCCAATTATTGCTGGTTTTTTGATTACCGAGTTTCTGATTGATATGCCTCAGAAGCCGAAACGGAACCTGAAGTAAAATATAAATGTTGATAAATGCTGGAGTGGCTCAGTCGGTAGAGCAGAGCATTCGTAATGCTCAGGTCGTGGGTTCGAGTCCCATCTCCAGCTCCATATGAAGAAAACCTTGAAAAATCAAGGTTTTTGTGTTTTTTACATCATACCGTAACGAAACTAGATATCCGCAATAAAATTATTTCAAAAAGATAAAAGGAAGAACATATAGTTCTTCCTTCACTTTTTGTATCAATGTGTTTTAAAAATGTGTAAAAACTCTTAATGTGTAATGTTTCATATTTTTCTTGTTTGTATTTATATTATATCCGAATTATAATATATTAGTCAATAGAATATTATTATGTGTGTTTAGTAGTAGCTAAATAATGCTTATCCAATCTATATCAGGCCGCACTATTCTTCTAGAATTCATGTATGCCCAATCTAATGGCAAAACTGTTTTTCCAATATATGCTTGACTGTTTCCTGCATTTACTTTTTCAACTACTAACGCAAGATCAGCTCTGCTTGGTGACTGTATAAATAACGGTAAAAGCAGCTGTATTTTTGAGTTACCTGAAATTTTGTCTGTATATAGTTGAGGTATTGCAATTTTATAATTTCTGATAGCTCTTTGTTCACCTCTTTGTACAGCAACCTGCAATAATTGACTCAGCATATGCTTGTTTTCAATACCAATAACACTAACAAACCTATCATAATTATCGTCAATTATATGATCATAATAAATCTTTATGGGCAAAAGCTTTTTATCAAATACTAAATCAGCCGCATTTTCTATATAATTTGCAATTTCTGGAGGTTTATTAAATTTCTCCACCATTTCTCTATCCGATTGAACGCAAAATTTGACAAACCACCATTGCTTATTAGTCTCATGTGGGTATTTATTATTCCTAGAAAACAGCGCAAAAATATCTTCTTCATTATATGTCTGAAGCCCCGTGTTAAAACACATTGCACTTTTATCATCACTAATAGCAATTTTGCCTTCAAGAAATAATCTGTCATATGTATAATTTAAATAATTATATAAAATTGGATAAGGATTAGAAGGATCTTTGAATTTTGGTGTTTTAAAATCCCAAGGCTCTTCTTTTGCTAATTGGGCAAGTATAGATAATTTGGGAAAGAAGTATTTTTCTAAAGGATAACCTAAGAATGCATGTTCCAAAAGGTTATACTCAGGCTTAAATGCTAGGTTGTCCATAGTTTCCCTCCAAAAAATGATTATTTTATCTAATTATATCATATTATGGTAATATTAGCCACATATCAATTTGTTTCATATACTATCCATACGAATTACAGCCTTTTCTTTTTGTTGTTTCTACAATATAAACTACCTTGGGTAATGGCTTTTTCCTTATTTTAGCTTTACTGTACGAAATCAAGCTTTCATACAGTATACATTCTTACTGTATCAGTATTTTCTATTAAATTTTAGCGGTTTTTGTTATAGCAAGAGGAATTATACTAATACAGGATATGCTTATTGTTAATTAATAACTTAGTTATTTGGGAGGTTTCTTTTATGTGCATAACTAGATTATCATGTCGAATACAGCGAATATATATTCATGAAAATTCGTAATGCTCAGGTCGTGGGTTCGAGTCCCATCTCCAGCTCCATATGAAGAAAACCTTGAAAAATCAAGGTTTTTGTGTTTTACAAGTTGGATTATCTCCGGAATGAATAAAGGGAAAAGGTGTTTTTCATGGCATTAGTGCTATAGATTGCGATTTCATCTTTATTCAGCGGCAGCATTCCGTAATCGAAGTAAGTGCCGTGCTCCTCCGCCTGATAATACGGGTTATGAGCCACTGGCCGTCTCTGCTCAAGGCGAAGCAGTATGACGGATGGGGATAGATTTTCCCGTAAAAATACAGCGTGCCGTCCATTTCCGCAGCCAGTTCCTCAATCTCCGGATTTCGGATATCGGCATAGGGGGCATCCGCACCCCATATTCCATTTTCACCCCCTGCATCAAAGTGCCTTTGGACCGCCATGCTCCCGTCCGGGGAAATGGAAGCAATCGTAAGCAGCGGTTTTTTCAGAAACAGATTGTGTCCATCGTATAGGGAGATATGTTTTGTACCGTCCTTGCCGTAAAGTACCGACCTTTTCGGCAGTTCGTTGAGGTTCTCGCACACAGTAACAGGGCCTTGCCATGTCCTTCCATTGTCCGATGAGGTGCTGTAACAATATTTATACTGATTTTTTGAAATTCCGTCAGCATCGGTATGCAAGTGTGTAAAGGATAGGTAATCCAAGTGCCACACTCCGTCAGGCGCCACCGTAAAGACCGGATCATAAAGGTCACTGCCAAGTCCCGGCAGGATACCCTGATTGAGGCCTTGAGTAAATGCGCCTTTGTCAGGGTCTGTGTATTCCATGGAAACGGCTTTAGTCAGCTGTGTATTATTCAGATAATAACTGTTAAAATCGACTTTATACAAAAACTGAGGATTGCCCTGCTTATCGAAAGCAAAAAAGGGAGCCTTAAAATCATAGCTTATTGAGGTGCCAAACTCTTCCGGCTCTTTTATGACAGCCGTCTCCCATGAGCCGTTCTTCTTCTCGGCAATAAAAAGCACGCTGCCTGCCCTGTCGAATACAACACAGGGCTCTCCCTGAGGCGTAAGCGTTGCAAGAAAGGATGTAAACGCAGGCCTTTCAAAGCCTTGATCCATAATCGTTGCAGGTAAAACCTGCTCAGGCCCGGACCATGCTTCCCCTTCCCGCCAGCAATGCATTAAATCTCCTGCAGCATTGGTAAATAATGCGTGGACAGTTTCGCGCTTATCTGCGACCATCTGAAAGGGTCTTCCCCCGCGGTTGATATTTTCCGCAAAAACAGTTTCCACAGCATTTTCCTCCCGGAAAACGTATTTCACAGGAGAATGTTGTTTCTGTTCACCGTTTTGTCCGGACGGGGTTTGTGCCCCTCCGTCTTGCCTGGTTAACGTGGTTTTCGCACCATCAGCCCAAGTGACAGTCATCTTATTCCCTTCTATGGTGTAGGCAATCTCCTCCTGATTGGACGAGTCATAGCTGACGATGAACCTGTCGGCCAGTATTTTACATGGAAGCCACATTTCCGAGCCGTTTTGTATATAATGAAGGCTCCCATCCCCGTTAAAGTCGAGAAAAATCCCAGTATATGCATCACTCCACTGACTGGGAACAGGTATTCTCTCGCTGCCTGCCGCGGCTGTTTCTTTGCCGGAGGCTGCACAGGCAGATAAGATGAACAATAATGTCAAGGAAAACAGCAATAAAATGCGTCTCATAATATCCCCTCCCCTTTTATTTGTGCATATCTCTTGAGCTTATCCCCGCTGCCATGCGATGAACGGGTATCGCATATAATTTTTTGCTATTTTATAATAAATCGTATCATAGGGAGAGAATGAATAATATAAACCGGTGGTAGATTTATGGATTATTTTTTTATTATAAGGTTTTATTTAAACTAATTAAAATTTTCAATTCTTATTAAATTCTCCAAATTGTTAACCCTGTCAAGCATACTGATTTCCTTAATTGATTCGGCAACATTTCCCTCCAGAGCCTCATGAGTAATAAATATGATGGATACATTATCTTCATCCTTGATATCCTGTGTAACCGACACTATGCTGACATCATGCCTCCCCAGCACTGCGGCTATTTCTCCCAGTATCCCGGGCTGATCCTTTACATTAAGTCTGATATAGTATTCGGAGACATTCTCGTATGCGCTTTTAACTTCTTTTTGAATCCTGCCGTTCTTGAAGGAGTATAGTGCAGATAACGCAATATTGCTCCTCAGGATTGAAATAATATCCCCCACTACCGCACTGCCCGTAGGAAGGTCTCCGGCTCCTCTTCCGTACAGCATCAGATCTCCCACCGCATTTCCCTTTATGAAAATAGCATTAAAGGAATCATTTACATTTGCAATGGGATGGTCCTTTGGAACCATTGCAGGATGCACTCTCAGCTCAAGCCTTCCGTCAGCTTCCTTGCCTATTGCCAGGAGCTTTATAACATAACCGAACCTGTTTGCGTAATCAATGTCAACAGCTTTTATATTGCTTATACCTTCCCTGTATATGGAAGAGAAATCAATCTTCGTACCAAAGGACAATGAGGACATTATTGCAAGCTTATAAGCCGCATCATATCCGTCTACATCAGAAGAGGGATCTGCTTCTGCATATCCTTTCTCCTGTGCTTCCCTCAAAGCTTCGTTGAAATCCATGCCCTCCCGGGTCATTTTAGTCAGAATATAGTTGGTCGTTCCGTTAATTATGCCTACAAGCTTATCAATTTTATTGGCAGTCAGGCTCTCATTGATTTCTCTGATTATCGGTATACCGCCTCCTACGCTTGCTTCATAATAGAAGAGCACTCTCTCCTGCTCTGCTGTCTTGAAGAGTTCCTCCCCCTGTGTTGCCAATACCAGCTTGTTTGCGGTTACTACATGCTTTTTGCACTTCATTGCCCTAAGCATGTAATCTTTTGCCGGCTCAGTTCCGCCCATAAGCTCAATTACGATTTTTATGCTGCTGTCATTTAAAATATCGTTAACATCGGTAGTAATTATCCCTTCCGGCACCTTGACCCCTCTGGGTTTTTCAGGATCTCTCACAAGTATTTTTGCAACCTCTATTTCACAGCCGCATTTCCTTAAAATCTCATCCTTATTGGTGCTTAATATGCTCCATACTCCTTGGCCTACAGTTCCAAGCCCTAATAATGCTATTCTAACCTTTCCCATAATTGCTTCATTCCTTTCGATTATACTGTATATTATCAGCCGGCACAGAAAAATGCCCTGTGCAGCTCGTTCAAGGCTTTTTTATTGTCTTCTTCTCCAACCAGACAGCAAATGGCCTTATGTGAAGTTGCTATCTGCAATACGTTTACATTGCTGACCTCCAATGTTTTTACCAGCTTTGACATTACCTCCTCCATTCCGCTTGCTTTATTCCCTATAAGGAAAATCTTGCTGCAATTATTAATGATTCTATACTCTGCACACAGCTGTTTCAAGATATCCTCAACCTCGGATGCAGCATCGCTGTCCACGATAAAAACCTTCTGATCCTGGGATTCACTTATAACATCAATGCTTATTTTTTTCCTCTCCAGCAGTTTGAAAATAGTCTCAGCCCCGCCTTCAAATACTTCACTTGAATTGACAATGACCATAGCCTTGTTTGTCATGCTTGTGACTCCTGTAAATAGGTTGTCTTCGTATTCCACCAAATTGGTAATTACAGTACCGGGAGTATCGGAGAATGTATTTTTTACAATCAAAGGTATATTATCTTCCAAAGCATATTCCACGGCACGTGGATGGATAACCTTCGCTCCTTGATACGCCAACTCAAAAACCTCTCTGTAGTCTATTCTGTCTATTATCTTTGCATTGGGCACGATATTTGGATCAGCAGTCATAATACCGTCTACGTCGGTATAGATTTCCACATATTCCGCATTTAACGCTTTCCCCAGCAGGGCTCCCGTCACATCACTCCCCCCTCTTCCAAGGGTAGTAAAGTCTCCCTCCTCCGTCATGCCCTGGAATCCTGCCACTATAGGTATCAATCCCTGTTCAAGCACCTTTAAGACCTTTTCGGCTTCAACACTTATAACATTGGCATTACCAAAATTGTCGTCTGTTATAATCCCTGCATTTCCCCCTGTCAGGACTCTCGTCTTATATCCTCTTTCAGCAAAAGCCTCTGCCATAACAACTGCAGAAATGATTTCGCCGCAGGACATCAGCAGATCGGCCTCCCGTTTATCCACATTGCAATCCTTACCATTTATCAGTGATAAGAGGCTATCGGTGGCATAGGGATCCCCTTTTCTTCCCATTGCTGATACTACCACAACGGGGCTGTATCCTTGCTCTACCGCACTTATTACCTTATCCATCACCATATTTCTTCTTTCTCCTGATGCAACCGAGGTGCCTCCAAATTTTTGAACTATGATTCTCATGATAATCCTCCTAATTAAATGTTTACAACACAAGCCCCATTTTGATCGGACTTCAGTTCTTTTATTATCCATTTGCATTCAAGCTTTGATAAATACTCTTCCATATGCCTGCTAAAATCCGTCTCTTCCTCTTTTAAAACAGCCATGATGGTGGGGCCTGCTCCGCTGAGGAATACACAAAGACTGTTCAGCCTGTTGCACTCTTCGACTATTTCGTTGTAATTGCCGATAAGCCTGCCCCTGTATATCTCATGAAGCCTATCCTTGCACGCCAGTTTCAACATCTCAAAATTCCCGTTTGAAAGGGCTGCTATAAGCAGGGATACCCTTCCCACATTGTAAACGCCGTCCTTGTATGGAATACTGTCCGGAAGGACTGCTCTTGCTTCCTTTGTGGACAACTTAAAATCAGGAATTATCGCACAGAACTTCAGCCCCGGAGGAAGTTTAATTTTTTCAAAATAAACCCTGTTTCCGTCCTTTACAGATGCTGTCATCCCTCCGAACAGTGCCGGGGCAACATTGTCCGGATGCCCTTCTATCTCTGAAGCAATCTCCAATATCTCATTCTTGTTCAGGTTTCCTCTGCCTATTTCATTGGCTGCCAGCACTCCCCCCAGAATACATGCCGCACTGCTTCCCAATCCTCTTGATATGGGTATGTCACTTTCAACGTTGATTCTCAATCCCTTGTATCTGTTATTGCAGCCTATCTTCTCAAAGCATTTCTGCATTGAAACATACACAAGGTTTTTTTCGTTCCTGTAAGTTTCATCACATCCGTCAATTAATAATCCGTTTCCGCTTTCTTCAATTTGAAAACGGTTATACAGATTTAAAGCAACTCCAAGGCAATCAAAACCTGGGCCCATATTTGCGCTTGTAGCCGGAACTCTGACTTCTACCATATCTATCACCTGCTCCTCTATGATTTTTTTATTCAAACAAAAAGCTCCCGTCCCTGAAAGGGACGGGAGCTAACTCCCGCGGTTCCACCCATATTGGTATAAACCCACTCAAAGCTTTAACGCAGCCAGCGTCATTTCTTACTGGTATTTCAGAATGCTACTCCCGGGTGGTTTTCAACCATTCTTGCCAAGGAAATCTTTCAGCCGGTGGATCTCCGTCTCTGTTAGCCGAACATGGTTTACTCGTCCCGATCATCGTTATATACATATATGTAATTTTGTTTAGAGGGTGCCGGGTATGCAAAAAGCTCCCGTCCCTGAAAGGGACGAGAGCCTGACTCCCGCGGTTCCACCCATATTGGTATAAACCCACTCAAAGCTTTAACGCAGCCAGCGTCATTTCTTACTGGTATTTCAGAATGCTACTCCCGGGTGGTTTTCAACCATTCTTGCCAAGGAAATCTTTCAGCCGGTGGATCTCCGTCTCTGTTAGCCGAACATGGTCTACTCGTCCCGATCACAGTATTTATAAGTCGTATAAACTATTTTTAATAGTTTATATCATTTTCATATTCCCGTCAAGGGTTTTTTTAAAATATTCACGAATTACTCAGATTATTCGGAAGAAATCTCCGCTTTTACCAAATCAGCCGTATTCCATATCTCTGTATGAGCATAATTAATGCTGTAATTTCTTATTATGACAGTTGCCTTCCCTTCCGTACCTGCAGCTCCTAATGCCTTCTCCGCTTCATCGTGGTTCATGAACATGAACCACACATACCTCTGGTCATGGGCAAGCTTTGGAAGCAAGGCCTCGGATTCCTCATCAACCTTGAAGCTTATTTCATGATCCAAAAATTCGTCGTTCAGATTATGCTTAAAGGTGCCGCTTACCGTCACTTCCCCTTCAAAATCTACATATGCATCATAATCCTCCATTTCGGGAGAATCCACTTGAACCTTAACGATTTTCAGACCGGCTACCAGGTCTCCTTCCTTTGCTTTTCTTGCATCAAACAGATTGCTTTCTTCTTCAGCCTTCTGCTCCGTTTCAGTCTTTTCCGGCTCAACTTCCGGCCCAACTACCGGCTCTGCTGCAGACTGTATGGCAGGCTCAGCTGTCTCCACAGGCTCCACAGGCTTTTGGGAACATCCCGCTAAAACCATGACTATTAAAATTGCTGATAATATCCTTTTCAACTTATCACCCCTCATTATAAATAATTTCGAAAATTATTCCATTTTTTTAAGGCAGAAATAAATAATAGGACTACTGTACTATAGTCCTATTATTGTCTTCCATACATCAAGATAACTCTCGTTGCCCTCAGTATCCTCAAAGTCAGGGATATTACCCAGCCTCCAAAGGGATATGCCGTTTATACCGAAAAGCTTTGCCAGTTGTACCTTGGCATTTATGCTTCTTGCGTCCTCATACCATATGATATTGTCTGTACCGTCGCTGCTGTTATAGTATGTCAACCATGGATTCTGAAGTCTTTCAGAATATTTCAGGCTCAGATTACTGCCGGGTTCATCCTTGTTGATACGCTCTCTAAGCTGTAAATAGGAAGGGCGGTAGGCATTCTTATTAATTACCTTCCCCTCCTTCATCTTCCACTGTACGGCATCAAAGGACAGCTGAAGCCATACCTTGCTCAAATCAGCCACTCCAGTATCTTCATCGGTAATGGCCTTAAGGGCATAGTACACTTCATGCAAAGGTGTAAGAGGCGTATCGTTGTAGCCTGCAGCCATCTCAGCCTCCGTGAGGCTTACTGCGTTGTAATCATGAGCCATAAGTATCACCCTGTCTGCTATTTCACCTATGGTTCTATAATCATAACCGTCATAATAAGCTTGTTCCCCTGCTCTCATGGGGTGCACGGCCACATATAGTTTTTTACTGTTCAATGCAAGCTCTTTCGAAAGCCCTGACAGGAATTCATTGTAAAGCTGCTTAAGCCTTTCCCCTCTTAAATTTTCAAAATCGATGACTACACCGTCAAAAGAAATCACATCATCTTCAATCTTGGTACCGTTCAGTGCCCGGACAATCTGGCCAATAACCTCTGACTGTATTTCGGCATTCGTAAGAAGGTATTCAATTATTCCCATCTGTCCCTCGCCGGATGGATTCTTTACCTTTGTTTCATTGGAAGCAAAAAGATTGAGCTGTATAGGCACACTGCCCTGCTTTGCTATATTCACCGGTCCTAAATATCCTGCCGGTATGAAGAAATCGCTTTCTCCGTTTCTGACATATGCCACTGCAAGCTTGTCATTATCTTCGTAGTATTCCAGCCTGCTCCATCCAAAGCTGACAGAATCCAGATCCTTTATCATTTCAACCTGGTCATAGGATTTTATTGCGTAAAAGCCATGAAGTTCATCAATCCCTGAATTTAATCTCTGATACATTCTTGTGAGCATTGCTACAGCCTCTTCCCTCTTTGCAGTACTATCAGGAAGGAACCTGCTTCCGTCAACTCCCTTTGTTATTTCAAAGTCCTTTACAATATTTGCATACTCTGCGCCTTCCGCAACGTCTGAAAACTCGCTGGGCAGGTTTTTCAGCTGAGCCGCCAGTTCCCCATATCCAAGGGCTCTTACTATTACTTCTGCAATTTCCAGCCTTGTTACTGGGCTATCAGGGCTGAAGCTGCCCCCATCCTTCAGTATTGCTCCATGGGCAGCCGCTGTCTCAATATATGAATGATACCATTTATCACTGCTTACGTCAGAAAAACTGCTGATTTCCGAGGCATAAGGCTTCCATCCCATAATCCTTACCAGCATGGTGATGAATTCACTCTTCGTTATTTGCTGTCCCAGGCCAAACTTGTTTCCGTCCATTCCCCGGGTAATACCCAGATATCTGAAATAGTGAATCGGCTCATAAGCCCAGTGCTTCTCCGGCACATCAGAGAACCTTTCGATTTCAAAAGGCAGTTCTGCTCCTTCTGCTTCTGCCCTAAAAGCTCCCATTGGTGAAGAAATAATCAACAATACTGCTGTAAATAATGCAATATATTTTTTCAAAATAAATACCCCCACACAATAATACAATACAAAAAAAGTGATACGATACTTTTTCATGTATATTATAATAAGATTTCAATGAAGGTTTTTGCACACCTGCAAAAACCTACCCGAGCGTTTCAACGAGGTGGGAGATATACTCACCGCCTGTCAGCTGCTAAAATGCAACTATTATGCCTCCCTGGTTCGCATATACGCTGCTAAGGCCTGCAGCCTCTACAATAATTATATCCTTGAACTTGTACCTTTTAAGAAGCTTGCTCTTAAACTCTTCTGCTCTTTCCAGGCAGTTAACATGAGCTATCCCTATAACCTTATCCTCCAGCTTCTCTCCCTGCTCCCCTATAATTTCTATAAAACGCATGAATGCTCTTTTGTAGCCCCTGACACTCTCTACCAGCTTTATATGCCCATCGTCAGTTGCCCCCATTACAGGCTTGATATTCAGAAGCGTTGCAATTCCGCCTTTTACCCTGCTCATCCTTCCGTTTTTTATGAGGTTGTCCAGGGATTCAAGAAGAAATAAAGTCTTCATGCTATTGATGTATTCATTGACCTTTTCTACTATTTGAAGGTCATCACATTTTTTCTTTGCCAGTTCAAAAATCTTGATACTTATAAGCGTTTCTGCTATTGAAGCGCTGAAGGAGTCAAAAACATGAATAAATTTATCCCCTGCCTTTTCCAAAAACATCTTCTTCGCAAGCATTGCGCTTTCATAGGTTCCGCTAAGGTTGGAGCTTAATGTAACAACGAAAACGCTATCCTCGCCCTCATAAGCTTTAATAAAATCACTGGGGGAAGGACATGCGGTTCTGGGGGGAGTCGGACATGCTGCCATTTCCTTTAGCATGGATTTAACATCCAGGTTTTCATCATCCCTAAAGACATTGCTGCCTACTTCAAGAGTAAGAGGTACCAGCGTAACGCCAAGCTCCTTTTTCAAATCTTCATTCAGGTCACAGCTGCTGTCTGCAACTATTTTGACACTCATTTGCATATCCTCCAATCATAAGTTACGCGCTGAACATTCGCATTGATTCCTATGTTGTGACAAGTCTTATTCATGACGTATATAGTATTCTATTTCTATTTTTAGCATAAGTTATCGATATATACAATTAAAAGCTTTAGCGTATAGTACTAATATGCATATTATCTGGTATCAAATACTATTATGCTGCTGCTTCATCAACAACTGACCTAAATCATGGTTTCTCTTTAAAAAATGAGAATAATATTGTAATGACAGGCAGCAGGTAACACATCAGCGCATAAGGTGCATATTGCATTGTTGGTATACCTGTAATGGCCAGTATTATTATTGCGTTCACATTCCACGGGATAAGCGGTGCGATGGCAGTTCCCGAATCCGCAATGGTCCTGGCTAACTTTATCTTGCTGATTCCAAAGGTTTCAAATTTGTTCTGCAAAATCTTTCCCAGAATTATGACTCCGAGGACCTGGTCACAGGTAATTATTGTAATCAGACTGCTTAAAGCTGCTGTCCTGCATATCATTGATACTTTGCTCTTAACATTTTTCACTGCTCCTTGGATTATGGGAGAAATCA
>JAGOLK010000082.1 GCA_017994115.1 Clostridia bacterium
TTATTTTTATTTATAATTTAAGTGCTGATTGCACATTAAATCCGAGCTATCTTTTCTGCTTCCGGTCTAATAAGACTGCAATGAGTATTACCAGTCCCTTCAGCAGCAGCTGATAATATGAGGAAACATCCATAAGATTCAGCGCATTGTTCAGAATACCTATTATCAAGGCACCTATGATAGTACCGAATATGCCTCCGACGCCGCCGTCCAGGCTGGTACCGCCCAATACCACGGCTGCAATAGCATCCAGCTCATATCCGGAGCCTGCCTGCGGCTGAGCCGATGACAGCCTTGCAGTAATAATAATCCCGGCTAAGGCTGATAATAACCCTGATATCATGTATATAAGAACTTTAATCCTGTCTGTATTGATGCCCGAATAAATTGTGGCTTCTTCATTACAGCCCAGCGAATATACATATCTGCCCGTTCTGGTATGCCTTAATATATAGTAGGATAATCCAAATACAAGCGCCATAATGTATATTGGCAAAGGAATTCCTAAAAAATAACCTGCACCTATATTTGCAAAAGCTGCAGCATTGGCTGAGCTTCCTGTACTGATCGGCTTTCCGTCTGTAAAGACCAGAGTATAGCCTCTGATAAGAGTCATTACTCCCAATGTAGCAATAAAAGGCTGGATCTTACCTTTGCTTATTACCAGGCCGTTGAAAGCCCCTATACCTGCACCTATGGCTAAAGCCGCCATGCTTGCCAGCCATACATTGGTTCCCTGTGCGATCATTGAAGCAGCTACCGCACCTGCTATGGCCAGAATTGAGCCAACAGACAGGTCAATACCTCCTGTAAGTATTACAAAGGTCATTCCGGCAGCAATTATTGAGTTGATTGATGTCTGCCTTAAAACGTTCAATATGTTGCTGACTGTTAAAAATCTGGGATTTAGTAATGTTATAACTATGCAGAATATTACTAATACAACCAGGGACTTGTTCTTTATCAGAAACTCCTTCAGATTTGTCTTCACATTGCCACCTCCTTACGGCCTACTGCCAGGCGCATAATGCTTTCCTGATCTGCGGCTTCACGTTCCAGGCATCCTGTAAGCCTTCCTTCATGCATTACCATGACTCTGTCACTCATACCCAATATCTCCGGTATTTCTGAAGATATCATCAATATTGCCATGCCTGCCTTCTTGAACTGATTTATAATATCGTAAATTTCTTTTTTTGCTCCTACATCCACACCTCTGGTGGGTTCATCCAATATCAGGATTTTAGGGCTTGTCACCAGGCTCTTTGAAAGAGATACCTTCTGCTGGTTCCCTCCGCTAAGGTTCTTTACCAGCTGCCTTACTCCGGAGGTTTTAATAGACATTTTTTTGATGGATTCCAAGGCATCAGCCTCTTCCTTCTTCTTGTCAATTATTCCGAAAATACCCGACAGCTTCTGCAAAACGGATAAGCTGATATTTTCCTTAACGTTCAGCCCCAGTACAACGCCATTACCCTTGCGGTCCTCCGATACATAGGCTATTCCATTGGAAATCGCCTGTCCGGGAGATTTTATATTAACGGGCTTTCCCTGTATGAGTATTTCTCCGCTGTCCATATCCAGCACTCCATAAATGGTACGGGCCAGTTCGGTCCTGCCGGAACCCATCAAGCCTGCCAGGCCTACGATTTCACCGCTGCTCAGTGAAAAGCTGATATCCTTCACATATGAATTGGTCAGGTTCCTGACCTCCAGCAAGGCCTTACCCCTTTGGCAGGTGACTCGGGGATATTGTTCACTAAGCTTTCTGCCTACCATCATTTCTATTATCTTATCCTCATCCACCTCATGAATTGGATGTTCGGCTATAAGCTGGCCATCCCTCATGACGGTAACGTCATCACAGATCCTGAATATCTCCTTCAGCCTGTGTGATATATATACAATGCTTCTTCCCTCGGCTTTAAGCTCTCCGATTACTTTAAACAGGCTTTCCGTCTCTTTATCCGTCAAGGCCCCGGTCGGTTCGTCCATGACAATCACCCTCGCATTTAAAGAAAGGGCTTTGGCAATCTCAACCATCTGCTGCTTGCCTATGCTTAAATCACCGACAAGGGTCTCAGGCCTTTCAGTAATTCCAAGTCTGTCCATATTCTCCTTTGCAGCCTTGAACAGCTTGCTCCATTGTATCTTCCCCAGTCTGTTCACAGGTTCTCTTCCCAGGAAGATATTTTCGGCGATGGAAAGGTTCGGAAGCAGGTTCAGCTCCTGGTGGATAATTGCTATTCCCATATTCAAAGCTTCCCTGGTATTCCTGATCAAAACCGGTTCCCCATTCAGGGATATTTCTCCTGAGGTTTTCTCATAAACACCTGTCAGAATTTTCATCAAGGTCGATTTTCCTGCGCCGTTTTCTCCGATGAGCGCCATGGTTTTTCCTTTGTAAACATTGAAATCAACCGACTTCAATGCCTTTACTCCAGGAAATTCCTTTGTAATGCCCCTCATTTGTATTATTGGATCACTCACTTGCATCACTCCTTAAAATACAACGCCGGACTTTAAAAGGATATTCGCATATGGTGTACATTCTCCGGTACGGATTATTGCTTTTGATGCCTCGTTCAGAAGCTTGAACTCTTCATGACTGACCTCTGTCAGCTTGACCTTATAGCCTTCATTATTTTCAAGCTGTCTGATTCTGCTCACTATACCCTGGAATATGCCGGGACTTACTTCTTTTGTCTCCTTTGCCAGAACAACCTCTTCCACTCTCTGCTCCGCCAGGACTGCATCAAGTACCTCAAAAAATCCAGGTATTCCCCTGCTTACCGCCAGGTCAATCCTTTTGCAGCCGTCAGGGATGGGTAACCCGCTGTCACCTATTACTATATTGTCTCCATGTCCAAGCCTCGAAATAACATAAGAAATCTCAGAATTTAACAGGACTCCTTTTTTCATTGAATAGCCTCCGTTTCTGCTGATAATCTGATAAAAGCCTCTACTTCCTTCCGAAAGGGCAAGGAGCTTTGTGCCCCCTCCTTGGTCACCGTCAGAGCACCCACCGCTGTAGCAAAGCGTATTGCCTCCTCAAGAGTTTTTCCCTCGCTGATTGCTGCTGCAAGTGCTCCGATAAAGCTGTCACCGGCAGCTGTGGTATCTATGGCATCAACCTTATATGCCGGATATGCTTTTGAACCGGACTTGTTCAAATGGACGCAACCCTTGCTGCCCAAGGTCACAATCAGCTCCTGTACTCCTTTATTAATAAGCAGCTGTGCTGCTCTTTCCAGTTCTGCTTCATTATGGATCCGAATCCCGCTAAGCAGTTCAAGCTCCGTTTCATTGGGCACCAGAATATCGACGTTTGACAGGAACTCATCCTCCAGCTCTGCTGCCGGTGCCGGATTCAGGATAGTCAGCTTCCCCATCTGCTTCGCAGTCTTTATTGCAAACCTCACAGTTTCAATAGGTACTTCCAGCTGAGCCACTACTATCTCAGAATTTTCTATTGCTTCAAGGGAGGCTTGCAGATCCTCAATAGACAGCCTGCCGTTGGCGCCCGGTACAACGATAATGCTATTACTTCCCGAAGAATCCACAGTTATTGATGCAATACCCGTGGATATGCCATCCACCCTTTTGACCATGGTTACATCAACACCGTCATTCCGCAAGGAGTCCAAGAGGGCAGTGCCCATACCGTCACAACCGACACAGCCTATCATTTTCACTTCTGCTCCAAGCTTTGCAATGGCATCAGCCTGGTTGGCACCCTTACCGCCGGGTATCTGTCTGAAGCTCTTACCGATTATGGTCTCGCCCGCTGCCGGCATTCTGCTTGTATAAGTCACCAGGTCCATATTGAGACTTCCAACTACCGTTATCATGTAATCTCCCCTTCTTCAAAAATCCATATTTACAGGTGTTTAAACGTTTAACTAACCAGCAAAAAAATTATGTTGAGCTTCTTATAATAAGCTCAGTATCCAAAATAATCGTTCTTGGCTCAGCCGCTTTCCCGGACTTCTCCAGAACATCTACAAGCAGCTCAACTGCCTTATATCCCATTTCATAGTTCGGCTGCTTCACTGTTGTCAGTCCCGGCTCAACAACACTGGCCATGTAAATATCATCAAAGCCTACTATCCCAATATCCTTTGGAATGGAATAACCTTTGCTCTTAAGTAATTTTATTACGCTTATTGCAATCAAATCATTGCCACAGAAAACCGCATCAAAATCCAGGCCTTCGTCCAAAAGCTGCTTAGCTGCAGTTAAGCCCCATTCGCTTTTATACTGCCCTGCCCTTACATAGCTCTTGTCATATTTTATACCGCTGTCCTCCAAAGCCTTTCTGTAGCCGGCATGCCTGTCTTTAGCCGTATTGGATGTTAGAGCCCCTGTTATAAATGCAATTTTCTTATACCCTCTGCTTATAAGATGCCTGACAGCCTTATAGGCTCCCTCCAGATTGTCAACCAGTACCTTACCTTTAACATTGCTGCTGTCAAAATCCCTGTCTATCAGAATTACCGGTATGTTTGCCCTGTCAATTGGAGACACTCCTCCTGCCCTCTTGGCAGAATGAGTAAATACAATTCCGTCAACCATTTTCTCAGCCAGCATATTTATATATTTTTCTTCTTTTCCCAGATCATCATCGGTATTACAGAATATTATGCTGTATCCCGCCTCACTGGCCTTGTCCTCGGCACCTCTTGCCAATTCCGGGAAAAATGGGTTGGCTATATCAGGCAAAACCAAACCGATGGTCTTGGTCTGCCGGGTAACAAGGCTTCTTGCCATAGTGTTAAGTATATAGTTGTTTTCCTTAACTATTTTCAGAACCTTTTCCCGAGTCTCGGTGCTTATGTTGCCGTCTTTGTTGTTAAGTATCATTGAAACAGTTGCAGTAGATACTTCAGCCATCCGAGCAATGTCTTTGATAGTCAGCTTCATTATATCAATCCTTAAAAGTACTTTAGTTAAGTGTTTATTTAAACGTTTAACTAAATATTATCATAATTTTCTGCATTATTCAAGTACTTAGTAAAATTTATATCATTATAAATTACAATAAATCACTCCGGCTTCAATACCACCCCTACCCTGCTCCTGCCGTCAATCTTAATTCTGAAGGGCTTGTTGGTGTTTTCCTCTTCAAAAAACAAATAAAACCCTTGAAATTCAAGGGTTTTCGGGCAAATTATGGTGGAGGCGAGGGGACGCCTTTATCCATTGTCTCCAATGGTGCTGACTATATCTTGAACTTGCTAAGCTTGCCTTAACAAGTCCTCCGGCGTGTTACGGAAGTCTTAATATCGTTTGCAACTCCCATCCTAGTACATCCTGTCGGATGCCTATAAGTCGATACAGGGCTGCCGGATTGCTCCGCATACCCCTCGGTATTGCCGTCGTCCTATTCGTTACGGTTTCACCGATAAAGCCGGATTGTCACTTGCAGTTCACACTGCAAGGCGACTCTTCTGAATCGAACCCCTGTCCGAAAGCATCTTGGTCACAGCTTCTCCGAGCGCAGTCTGTAGTTTAACATTCCCTCTGCTGCACGCCTACAGACAGGCTTGCAGCTTCAGTAGCTTCATAATGCGTCAGCTGCCTCAAAGCTTTGGCAGTGACGTACCCCGCTAAATGACGCCCAATCCCAAGGTGCGGGAACCCTGGTTGAACGAGCAGCCTAAATTAGGCTGCTAATGCAAAATTATCTTCTGCGTTTAATTTAAAGTTTCCAGCTTTTTTAGGTGCCTCTGGGACCACCGCTCGCTGCCACGGCCTCAACTACCCCCGTCGAAACCATTACGCCCCCGTGTCTAATAATTTTTGCCTCTGAATTCCCTTTCCATCTCCCTTTTTGCATCCCGGGCCGCAATATCATGACGTTTGTCATGAAGCTCCTTGCCTTTTGCTATTGCAAGCTGCACCTTCACCAGGCTGCCTTTAAGATAAATCGAAAGCGGTATCAGAGTATAACCTTTTTGCTGAACATATCCTATAAGCTTATTAATTTCATACTTGTGCAAAAGCAGTTTTCTTGTCCTCATAGGATCCTTGTTGAAAATATTGCCCTGCTCATATGGGCTTATGTGCATATTGTAAACATAAACCTGTCCTTTATCTATTGCGGCATAGCTGTCCTTCAGGTTGACGCTGCCTTTCCTTATGGACTTCACTTCAGTGCCTGAAAGCTCAATACCGGCTTCATAGGTATCCTCAATGAAGTATTCATGTCTGGCCTTTTTATTTTGTGCGATTGTCTTAATGTTGACTTGTGCCATGTTACCCCAACTTTACAAAGTATTACGCATTTTTCAAAATATAATATGCTTTCATTTTAAATTTGAGCATGCATTAATATTATAACATCATTAGTATCGGAGTCAACTTATATATTATAATGAAATACAACTGTAATATCAATGAAAAAAAATGTTAAATGTGATTATCGTGTGATAATGTCACCTTGTAAACTATCGTGATAAAATGTCACTATGAAGAATGAGGTGCATTATCTAATGTCCCAAAATCAATTGACTCGTTTTGCTGTATTAACTAAACTAATT
>JAGOLK010000083.1 GCA_017994115.1 Clostridia bacterium
TGATGTCGTGTCAAGGTATGGAGGAGAGGAATTCATAGTGGTGCTTCCCAGAACGAATCACCGCGGAGCATATAGGGTTGCAGAAAAGCTAAGAAAAAAGGTGGAGGAGATGTCCTTGACCGCAATAAGCAATGAGAATCCCCCGAAGATAACCTGCAGTCTGGGGATATCTGTCTATCCTCTGCATGGCAATAACATAGACAAGCTTATACAATCCGCAGACAAGGCGTTATACAAAGCAAAGAACTCAGGCAGGAACAGAACCTGTATTTTCGGGGATGACAATGAACGGGAGGGGACACAGGAAAGGCATGATGACATTAAGAATACCATATAATATATGTTAATAAAAACATTTATAAATAAGCAATACATATAGAACTGGAGGAAAAAGTATGAATAATTCATTTTCCATGGTTGCGAAGCATGTTAATACTGTCAGGTCGGAGGATAAGATTTTTGCTTTAAACAGAGAAGCAGGCAATGCAGTACTGGAGTTCGGCAAGGAGAAGGTGGTGAATGCCACCGTAGGCTCTATACTTGATGAGGATGAGAAGCTGGCAGTCTTGCCTTCGGTGCTGGAAACACTGAGAAATCTGCCGGACTCTGAATTTGCGGCATATGCACCTATACTGGGGACTCCTGACTATCTTGAGTCGGCAATCCAGGCTGCCTTCAAGGAATACAGGCCTGAAGGATACATAAAGGCCGCAGCTACTCCTGGCGGCAGCGGAGCTTTAAGGCAAACAATCTGGAATTACTCAGAAATCGGAGATACGATACTGACCTCCGACTGGTACTGGGGGCCGTATAAGACTCTTGCAGAAGAGAATTTGAGGAAGTTAAGCGTGTTTTCTCTTTTTGACAATGAAAAAAGATTCAATCTTAATTCTTTTGAAATGAAAGTCAAAGAACTGCTAACAAGGCAGAACAGCTTGGTAATTCTGCTGAATTCCCCTGCACAGAACCCCACCGGTTATGCTCTAAGCGATGAAGAGTGGGAGCAGGTTATTATGATAATAAAAAGGGAAGCTTTGAATGAAAGCAAGAAAATTACGCTTATTTGTGACATAGCATATATCGACTATGCAGGAAGGGCTTCAGACACAAGGAGATTCATGAGACTTTTCTCCGGATTGCCGTCAAATGTTCTGGTTGTCGTAGCCTTCAGCATATCCAAGAGCCTTACGATGTATGGGCTTCGTACAGGGGCTGCCGTATGCGTAAGCTCAGATAAGGGTGTAGTCGAAGAGTTTTCCGGTGTCTTTGAGGCTTCCAACAGGGGTACCTGGTCCAACGGAACAAGATGCGGAATGAAGCTGCTTTCTGTTATTATGAATGATAAAGAGCTGCTGCGCAAGGTGGATGAAGAGAGGGAAGAGGTTAGACTGCTGCTGGAGAAAAGGGCGGAAGTTTTTATTAATGAAGCAAAAAGCGTCAAGCTGGATATATGCCCATATAACGCAGGATTTTTTATTACCATACCTGCCTCGCAATCTGAAGAAAGCTGCAAGCTGCTGAAAAAGGACAATATATTTGCAGTACCGATTTCAAGGGGGATAAGATTTGCAATATGTTCGGTACCTTTATATAAAATGAAGGGTATAGCTGAAAAAGTAAAAAAGGCAGTGGAATAGATTGGCTCAAACCCATCTTTCAAGGAAGGATGGGTTTTTTCATGTAAAAATATGGATGCACATTGCAATAAGACTTGCACGTTCCCAAAACCGTTTCATATTACTGGTAATATGATGAATAAGTTTGGAGGTTGTCAAATGGTAAAAAAGTTCAAATGTCCGATGATGTGCGATATGCATATGATGCATGGAATGAGCCCTATGGATATGATGCCTTATATGCCGGTGGCAGAAGAAATTGAAATGGATAACTTTTATGAGGATGAGGAAGACGACAGGCATTTTATGAAGATGTATCCTGAAAGCTGCAGGAAAATAATGATATACGTAAAAGTTGAAGTTGACAGGATGGAAGGGAAGGATAAAGAAATACACGACTACCGCCCCGATAGGGAAATGATAAATATGATGACGGATAATGCATATAACAGAATGGTGAAGGATATGCCTGAAATGGCGGAGGGGGATGAAACCAGACAGTATCCGGTAAGAAGGTTTTCAAGGGATCTACTGCGTCTGCTGTTGCTGAACGAGCTTTTCAGAAGAAGGCGAAGACGCAGGAGAAGGAATTACTATGGCTACCCCTTCGGCGGAAATGATTTTGACTTTGACAATGATGATTTTGATTTTGATTATGATAATTATGACTGAAGAGTAATTATCATTCCGCTTTCTTCATCCACTTTGAGCATTCGTTCGCCCAGGGACTCTGCCAGAATACCTCCATTTGTCCACTGGGCTATATCTTTTTCAAAAGCATCTTTAAGGTCTGATGCTGCAAGGACTCTCATTGTTACATTCTCAAGATATTCTATGCTATTTATTATATAATCCTTCTTGGATATCTCATATTGCAGCCTGCTCAAAAGGCTGTAATCCATTTTCAGCTCATATACTGCAAAGGGTTGCACCCTCACAGTGCCGGCGGCTTTAATGCCGTTGACCGCTCCTTGGGTATATGCCCTGATAAGCCCGCCGGCTCCGAGCATTATTCCTCCGAAGTATCTGGTGACAATTACTATGGAATTAGTGAGTTCTTCCTTTTTTAAGACCTCAAGGATAGGAACCCCGGCAGTCCCGGAAGGTTCCCCATCGTCGCTGGAACGCTGTATGTTCATTGATTCCCCAAGGATATATGCATAGCAGTTATGTGTTGCATCATAGTGTTTCTTTCTGATACTTGCTAAAAATTGAAGGGCTTCTTCTTCTGAATATACCGGCTGGGCATAGGATATAAATCTTGATTTCTTTTCAACGAAATAAGTATCAGCATAACCTTTTAACATTCTATAGCCTACTGCCATAATATCACCTGCACCTCTGACTTTTGCTGTATATTATTATACAACATTATGGCAAAAATCACTATTTGTGAAATCCAAAGGTTTTTGCCGCAACAGGGCATAATAAGAATAATGCGACATAACTATAAGTTCGCAGTCATACTCCCAGAGCAATAGCCTTGTATACCGAATCGCACGATATTAGCTTTGGACAGAATCAGAGCTTGATACTTGTAAAATCCTGACGCACATAAACCCAACCTCCTGTTGGTATGTGCTGGATTTACCTCACGTAAATCCCACGGATTTTACTGCGTATCTTCACTCGATTCTGTTGCCCAAAGCCAATAAGTGCTCGCTGTTATACAAGGCTAGTGCTCTGTAGGATGACTGCAAACTTCAGATGCGTCGCATTATTCATCTAATACCCAAATGATTCTGTATACAGAATATAGGAGGCTAATATGGAAACCAGGATATGGTGCGAATTCACTCCTCCGGAGGAAGTTTGCAGAGATTATATAATCGATGCATTCAAAAGGTATAATGTGATCTTGAACTATAAGCTGGAATACGGGCACGACAGCGAGGGCTTTTATGATATGGTCAGAACCTATAATGACCATCATGTGCCTTTATCCATATGGGCAACCCTTTCCGATGAAATGGGGTATTGGATAAATGAAAGAAATGCGGAGCAATTCGACAGATATGTGAGAAAATTAGCAGAGAGATTTGAGTATAAAGGTTTGAAAATAAAGGGACTGTGTATTGATCTGGAATCACCGTTACAGGACATTAAGAGCCTGTGTGAACCTAAAAGTATTATCAGTCTCCTTATAACATGCGGAAAAATGCTTACTGCAAATCTGAATAGAAAACGCTTTACTGAGGCCGGCAGAATTTTATCCGAGACTGCCCGGTTCTTGCGTTCAAAGGGCCTGGAAAGCTATGCCGCATGTATAAGGCATTGTTATTATGACATACGATTCAAGTCCGAGCTGATTCAAAATGCCCTTGAAATACCTGTTTTTGATGTGGGATGGGATAAATACAATCTTATGTATTATTCAACAATAATAAGAAACGAACTGAGAAAGATCAGGAAGGCAGATGTGGATTACTTGATGTATCACCAGATATCATATTTGAAAGAAGTTCTGAAGGATAAGCTTGCTGTTTCAATTGGGGTGACAAATGTAGGGAAAATGGGCAATGAACCATACTATGAGAATATCTCCGAATTTGAAAAGGATATCGGGATATTAAAGGAAATAGGAATTAACAGCTTTTCTCTGTTCAGTTTGGACGGTATTATTGAAAAAAACAAACTGTTGGATTATCTGGCTGCTATGGAAAGAGCAAAGCCATACAAACCGGCAATATGCAGCCGCGTGATCAGGAACGAGGAGATTTCCGAACTGCTTTTCAGTATCGGAAAGCTTTATTATAGGTTAAGATGAAAGAATAACAATTATTCTATAATTGTAATATCATGTAAATATCCGGTTTATTTTGACGGAAGAAAGTGGTATAATAATTGCAGATATTTACAAGTTCTTGTAATTATTATATTGCCTATATATCATTTAGGAGGTGAGAGTCTGTGAAAGTGATGAATCTTCCGTCAAGCATACTAAAACCCGGGATGACAGTATATGAAGATATTTATAATACTTCAGGGGTTTTGATTCTCAACAAGGATACAATACTGGATGAATGGCAGATTGAGAAAATCCATGCTAATAGTGTAGATAAAGTCAGGATCAGGCTCACCGAGAATGATAGTTTATATGCTGTTCAGGAAGAAGAGATACCCAGTATCTATGATCCCAGCAAAATAAGAGCTTTTAAAGAAAAGTATGCAACAAAAGTAGACGAGGTAACTTATATTATTAAAGAAATTGGCAGAGGTGCTGCTGTAGACGTACAAACAGTTGGCCAGATCAGCAGGCATATAATAAGAGAATTCAGCACTGTAAGTGAAGTTATAAACTATCTTCATCTGGCAAGGCCTCTGGATGATTATACATATTCCCATTCACTGAATGTGTCGCTTATGTCAATCATAATTGCGAAATGGCTGAATCTAAGCAATGAAGAAATTGACGAGCTTGCGACAGCAGGATTGCTTCATGACATAGGGAAGACCAAGATACCCGAAAGGCTTCTGCAGAAACCCGGAAAGCTTACCAAAAGCGAGTTTGAAGAAGTAAAGAAGCATACCATTTTTGGATATATGATGATGGATAATATTTTGGACGCTACAGCTAATATGAAGTATTCGGTATTGATGCACCATGAGAAAATAGATGGTTCGGGGTATCCCATTGGCTCATTGGATGAAGACATACCCCTGTTTCCCAAGATAGTAGCAATAGCCGATATATATGATGCAATGACCTCCAACAGGTCCTACCGGAACAGGATGTGCCCCTTCGAGGTAATCAAGAATTTTGAAATGCAGACCTTTGGCAAGCTGGACACCAAGGTGCTGACAGTGTTTCTGAAGAATATTGCCAATTCTTATATTAATGATTTCGTGGAACTCAATAGCGGTGAACTGTGTGAGGTTGTGTTCATAAACCCCAATAGAATTTGGCAGCCTATAGTCAGGTCCGGGGCAGATTTTATCGATTTGTCCAGGGATAAGGATAAAAGGTTCATTAAAGCAATAATATAGATAATATACTTTGTATTATATTGAACAGCTTGGCAAATAATAACTTCACTATGAGTTTCTATAATTGGGGTGAACACAGTGAAGAGATATTTGCATTATTTTGCTGTCATGTTTCTCGTCCTTGCAGTTACCGACCTCTGTCTTGGAGGTGCACTGTCAGGATTCAGGGGGCAAATCTCCGATGCTGTGCCGGAAGGCTTAAACGAAGTGAATGATATCCAAATTCAGCCGGAGGTACAAGAAAATACAGAAGTGATGAATATTGATGAATTAGGCGAATTCATTGCTTCAAAATCCTGTGAATTTGTGCAGGCGGCATTTGAGAGGGATAGGTCAAAAGTTGAGCGTATGCTTTGCAAGGGTACGATGTATGTGGTTTCTGAGGATAATTCCAGTTATATAAGGTACACCTCAGAGGATCTGCATGTAGAAGGTTATATGGCCACTGACAGGAAGCTTGTGCAGGTAAGGCAGAGCTGGCATATAACAGAGGATGACGGAACGATAACCTCCGGAGTGGAGGTTTTTATAGAAGGGGAAGAAGCCCCTCAAATATGGTATATACATTACAAGAGAAGCTTTGGCCGATGGAAAATATTTATGCTGGAAAACGGGATATAAAGCCCGGCTATATTACCTGTAATATAACACATTTCAAGTACATGGACTCATTGGAACCGTAGAGTACAGGATGGTCCTTTGCCTGAGTCCTGAATTCCACTTGCCTGACTATTTTCCCTGCATCCATGGCTGCATCCTGTATCATCTCCATGAACAGTCCGGGATACATATAGTGGGAACAGGAGCAGGTCACCAGAAAGCCACCGGGATTCAATATCTTCATACCCCTCAGGTTTATATCCTTATAGCCCCTGTATGCTCCGGACAATGCTGATTTGGTCTTGCAGAAGGC
>JAGOLK010000084.1 GCA_017994115.1 Clostridia bacterium
TCTTCAAAATAATAAAGTATAATTACGGTCTTATAAATCTCCGGAAGGCTTTCCACAAGTTTTCTCAAATAAACTGCATTCTCCTGCTTTATCAAGGCTTCTTCAGGCCCTCCGCCGCTGTCTGCTATAGTATCATATATATCCAGCTCCTCTTCGCCGCCATCAGAGATGGCTGATACTGTTTGCGGCTTCTTTTTCCTTGTCCAGTCGATACACCGGTTCACTGCAATTCTGTAAAGCCAGGTGGAGAAAGAAGCTTTGCCCTTGTATTTCTGCAGGTTGTTGTAAAGCTTTATGAATATTTCCTGTGTCAAATCCCTTGCTTCCTCATGGTCATGGGTATAGTGAAAGGCGGTGGAAAATACTTTTGATTGATATCTGTCAATTATCACGGAGAATAACTCAGTCTTGCCTTTTACTATGTACGAAACCACTTCTTCATCCCTCAATACCCATCACCTTCCTTTACCTGCCCATCTATGTATTAATACGAATCAACTTTCATCCATACTTCAAAGGCGCAAAAAAAGAACAAGTTATTGTTCTTTCATGCAAAATACCCCATTACTTCATTGAAACTGTGGATATATCCTTCCGCCAACTCTATCAGTTTATCCTTCGACTCCAGGGATATTTCATCCGCCATGGCAAATACCCTCATTCCCGCCGACTTTGCTGCCATCACCCCTGAAAGAGTATCCTCGAATACAAGACATCGGCATGGATCGATTCCCATATCCTCAGCCACCTTCAGGTATACATCGGGATAAGGCTTTCCTTTCTCAACCTCACAGGAAGTTCTGATATTGGAAAAGTACTTTCTTATCCCGTGATTTGCAAGCATACAGTCTACAAGCTCCCTGGAATTGCTGGTAGCTATGCCTAATGTCAAGCCTTTATCATAAAGCAGCTTTAAGAAATCCTTTGCCCCGCTTTTCAACTGAATATGCCGTTTGTAATAATCCTCAGCCATAAGCCGCCATTCTTCCTTTATCTCCTCCAGGGATTCAGGAAGGTTGAATCTTTCCTTGAAATAAACCGCAGTTTCGGAATAGCTCATTCCTTCTATCTCCATTTGCAGCCTTTCGGGAAGCGGAATCCCCCTTTTCCCCAGGAACTCTATATCCACCTGCTTCCATATCCACATGGAATCGATCAGCGTACCGTCCACATCAAATATTACAGCCTTTATATCCTTATACATATGCCCTCCGAATTTAAAATTATCAACAAACTTACTATTGCATTCTTCATATTATGTTCAATTTATCATAACGCTATATAATAATAAAGGCTCATTTTTTGAGCCTTATTCTATAACGATATTCCCATTATTAGTTTCAAGCTCTATCTTGTATTGCCCCGTTCCCAGCCGTCCCTGTGCGACGGTATCCTGGCCTTCCTTTTTAATCTGCAGGGGCTTATTGCAATCAATGCTTCCGAATTTTGTCCTGGCATATATATCTCCGTTATCTGCACTTGCAGACTTGTAATAAATATCCCCAAAGGCGTTCTTTATCTGTGCATTTCCGGATACATCCTCTGCTTCAATCCTTCCGTTCTTGTTTTCCACAGTAATGCCGCCTTCAACCCTTTTTATGCCTATGTCTCCGAAGGCATTACCCAGATCAGCTTTGCCTCTCACTTCTCTGACGTATATCCTTCCGTTGTTGTTTGCTACCTTCAAATCTCCGCCGACTTTTTCCGCTTCAATATCCCCAAAATGATTTTCAATTACAGCAGAACCGCCGATATTATCTGCTGATATCTCCCCGTTATTGTTGGATATATCCGCCTTTCCTCCTATATTGCTCACTTCGATATCCCCGAAGGAATTGTCAATATCCACATCTCCGCCTATGTTTAAAGCTGCTATTTCACCATTTTTGTTCTCAATCCTGCATTCTCCCTCTATTCCTTCCGCTTCTATATCTCCAAAGCTCCCGCGGGCTATCAGGCTTATTCCCTTGGGCACGTATACCACAAAGTCAACCTGCGCTCTTGCATGAGCATTCTTATTCCAGTTGGGCGGAATTTTGGGAGAAAGCTCCGTGACTTCTCCCTCAATTATTTCAACGGCATTTCTTGCATATTCCCTTGCCTTGTTCTCATCATTGCACTTAACCATTACCTCCGCTTCCAGCCTGATGGTGTTTCCACCGGCAGGCAAAACCTTGATTTCGCCGAAATCATTGGTTACTTTAAGGGTCTTAACATTAAAGCCGCTGGATATATTATCCTTGCTATATTTTTCGCTGATCTCCGTCCTATACTTGAAGCCTTCAAACAAGGAGCTTCCGTTGAATCCGAAGAAATGGCGCCCCGGAATATTAATGTCGATGAATTTGATTCCATTTGATATAATTCCGAGAATTATTATGAAGACTATGCACAACCCATCAACGCTGAGCTTGACTTCTGTTTTGTTCCTTCCGTACAGTACCATATAAAGTATCATTTCCAAACCTAATCCGATTAGAAGCACCGGCCAGTATTTATATATGTCCTTTACAGGTATATCCATAAAATTTTGTGCAAACAGCAGTGCACCCACAGTAATGAGTCCTACGGCCAGGGTTATGCTGCCTACCTTCTTTTTTATCATTTCAACCTATCCTCCGATCTATTTATTTTGCAACCAGCAAATTACTTTTCATTCTTACGATTTCTATAGTATATTACGGATATCACAGGAAAAAGTCTCATATATTTCGGAAATTTATAACAAGATTTCAATGAAGCGGAAGATATGCTTACTGCCTGCTGGGAAACATCTTTTCGCCTCGCTATAAGTATAGACTTATGCTCTATACTTTTTACTTCAAAAAAAGTCCTGTGAATTTGTCTGAAATCCACAGGACCTTTATTATTCCTTGTCACATTTTTCCCTACTTCACACTGCTGAGATGCTTATGGAAAAGATCGTCAAATTCAGTATTGCCAACATTCTCACATATTCTTAAAAAGTCTCCGGTAGTTGCAATTTTGAAGGAATATTCATCATAATAAGTCTGCAGTATAATAAAGAAGGTCTGGTCTCCCACCTGCTTTCGAATTTC
Organism: Clostridia bacterium; assembly: GCA_017994115.1. Classification (GTDB taxonomy): domain Bacteria; phylum Bacillota; class Clostridia; order Lutisporales; family Lutisporaceae; genus BRH-c25. The sequence goes on from JAGOLK010000084.1 coordinate 3,060, forward strand.
ATTCAAGAGCATTGCTCCGCCTGTATATACCGCAGGACCGTAGTCATCCCAATTCTCATATCTGCTCAGAGGCTTAAGTATCACACCATCATAAGCTTTTGCTTTGATATTTTCCTTTGCGCTCTCCTCCAGGTATTTATAATACAGATCTCCATTGCCCTCACCATATTCCATTTCTGTAAAAATACCCTCGGAGTAGGTGGCAAAGCCTTCATCCAGCCATGCTTCATCAATCTGGTCGTTGCCAACAACCCCATACCACCACTGGTGAGCTGTCTCATGGACCGTGGTATACATAAAAATATCCGCGCCGGAATCACTATCGTAATACTTTGTGCTTATATATACAAGGCCGGGATACTCCATACCGCTGGGGAATTCCGTCTCAACAATCGAGTATGTCGGATAGGGGTACTCACCATAGGCGCTGTTGAAAACCTCTATGGACCTCTTCCCAATGTCCAGAGCTTCCTTTCCTCTCTTTTCATGATCTTTATAGTAGTATGACTTGACTACAGTATTTCCGACCTTATCCTCAGCTACCCGGAAATTATTGGAGGCGACAAATGCAAAATCCCTCATGTTGGTTCCATGGAACTTCCAATTTTTATATCCGCCTTCAATTCTTTCTTCCGCCAGGGAACCGGAAGCTGCTATGATATATTCCTCAGGTGCCTTTATACTCACAATATAATCTGAGACGTCACTGTAGAAGGGATCTCCTATAGAGTAGTATTTATCCAGATTCCATCCTTCATCATCATATACAGCCGCCACCGGATACCAATTCCCCATGTTTATATTGGCATCTCCATAGCCGAACCTTTCTCCTGCAGGGGGAATGATAACCTTATACTTGAACCGGAGATTTACACTGTTCTTCGGCTTCAGAGGCTCAGGGAGCTTGATTCTGAGTATTGTTTCTCCGACCCCCTGAAGGCTGTATTCAAGGGTGTTCCGACTCTGCCCCTTTGAAAGCTCAATGGCTTCGATTTCTGTATATCCCGGCTTAAAACCCCTGGAATAGGCCCTGGAAAAATCATCAAAGAGGAACGGAGCTGTCTCCTGCTTCCTGAATGCATTGGCATATATATGGAAATAAAGCTCTGAAAGTTCCACATCATCATTATTCACATATATAACCTGCTGCTCTGCTGTCAGCTCCTTATTAGCCGTATCAAGAACCGCATCTATAATATACTGATTGACATCCGCTCCCTTAGCTGTTGGGGAAGGCACAACAGCAGGAACCGGTATATTCGGACTCTCCTGCCTTACGGAACAGCCTCCGATGCTCAATGCAAATAACGCTATAATCATAACAATTGTGGTAGTCTGCTTGACTCTTCGAATCAATAAAATCAACCTTTCTATAAACCTTATTTAAATCCCGTTCAATAATACCATATACGCAGGGATGAAAACCACGCTCAGAATTGAGGTTATTGTAACCATATATGTTGCATAATATTGATCCCCCCCAAAAGCGGCAGCTACTATTGCAGACTGCGCGATAACGGGCATGGCGGATTGTATTACAAACACCTTGGTCATTAAGCTTGGAATTGGAATAACAAGGGTCAGGGAATATACTATCAGCGGCGAAATTACAAACCTGCCCAACAGCAAAGCAGCCATATCCTTGTCAAATTTAATATCCTTAATATTGATCGTGCTGAAGCTTATTCCAATGAACAGCAGCGACAGCGGAGTTGTCATCTGACCCAAATATCTGCAGCTGTCAAGTATAAAAACAGGGAGCTTGATTCTTAACATTACAAGCAGCATCCCTGTTAAAAATCCCAAAAAAGGCGGAGAAAATATCCTCTTTACGGTATTGATGCTGAATACGGCCTCCCCGCTCCCTCCTTTGTCCTTGCTTATGCTGTGTATCCCTATTGTCCAGAAAACTGTTGTATTCGCAACATAATAAAACAAAACATAGGGTACGCTTTGCTCTCCGAAAAGTGCCAAATTTACAGGCAGCCCCACAAATATAGTATTGGAGGCAAAGAACATTGCCCGAAAAATTCCTTTTCTCTCAGGATTGACCTTTATTATTTCTGATATAACCACTGCTGCTGCATAACATATAATCATTGAGGCAAAAGGTATTATTATACCTTTCCCCGCACTATGGAGTTTTTCCCTGTCAAAAAGAGAAAGTATATTTGAAACCATCATTGCCGGCAGTGATATATTTATTACCAGCCTTGAGAAAAGTTCGGCCGCACCCTCATCAAAGAAACCCTTGCGGGCAAGAAAATATCCCAGCAGAGCCAGCACTACCATACTTAATACAGCTTGAAGCGCGTTTAATATAACATCCATTATATGTTCTCCCATGTTCAAAAAATAAATCAAACCATTTTATGTCGTTTATTAAACTTGAATTTTTTCATAACCAGATTTGCTAAAGGTATTAAATATAAATAAAACGAATACAAGACATAACTGTTGTCTGCAGTCAATGCAGCAGCAGGTACCGCCCCGGCAATATTCCACGGAATAAGAGGCGCCATAACTATTGCGGTATTTTCAAGATCCACTGCAAGCTCATATTTGTCTATGCCTGTGGAATCATACATATTTCTAACCAATTGATATGTCAGCATCACGGCTAATGTTTGGCTGCCGCCGAAAGTCCCCGCTATAATACTGGTTAAGATAACAGCAGCAAATATGCCGACTTTTTTCCCGAGTTTTATAATCAAGCTCTCGGCAGATTTCAGCAAGGATGCGCCTTCAAGCACTCCGGATAATGAAAAGGCTATCAGCACAATCAGCACTACATTAATCATTGAGATAATACCGCCTCCGGCCATGATATCTCCCAGAAAGCTTTGCTCCGGCCTGCTGTAGCCCATAATAATATATTTCAGCACATCCCCAACAGGCTCCTTTTGAACAAATGCCGCAACAGCAGCCCCGCACAATGTACTTACAGTCATGGAGATTTTTATATCTACCTTAAAAAGGGCTAATACCAGTATTATTATTGCCGGTATAGACACCACCCAGCTCAAATTATATGTCTGTACTATCCCATCTATTATCCGGTTTTCTCCAAGCTGCAGAGGATTCTGAAATGACAGCACACCGTAAATAATTGAAGCAATTAGGAAGGGTACTGCAGTGGTTTTGAACATGTTTTTAATATTCGTATAAAGGTCGGTCTCTGTAAGAACAGATACCAGGTTTGCACTGGAGGACATGGGAGAACATCTGTCTCCAAAGTATATGCCTGACATTATCGCACCTGCAACGATATTGATATTTATATCCCCGCCCTTTACCATTACCATAAGTATCGTGCCTATAGTACCAACCGTTCCAAAGGAAGTACCCAGCAAAAAAGAAACAGCGCAGCTAAGCAAGAAAGCATATAGTATAAAAAGATTCGGATCAACGAACCTTATCCCG
>JAGOLK010000015.1 GCA_017994115.1 Clostridia bacterium
GAAGAAAATATATAGCAGAATTAAACATATTATAATTCTGCGGTTGAGATAATATGGTTGAAAGGATGTTTTTCTTGAAATATGATGTAATAGTTGCCGGAGGAGGCCCCGCAGGAATGATTGCTGCGGGTACAGCTGCCTCTAAGGGAAAAAGGACTATGCTGGCAGAGAAAAATGAGAAGCTGGGCAAAAAGCTGTTTATCACGGGCAAAGGAAGATGTAATGTTACAAATACCGCAGATTTTGATGAATTCATGAAGAATATTCCGAAGAATTCAAAATTCTTTTTCAGCTCCTTCAGCAGCTTTTCAAACAATGATCTTATTTTGCTTTTGGAATCCCTTGGACTTAAAACAAAGGTGGAGAGAGGCGGGAGGGTTTTCCCCGAATCCGACAAGTCCAATGATGTTATAAAAGCCTTGGAAAGATATTTGAATAGGAATAAGGTTGATGTAAGGCTTAACAGTAAGCTCCTGGACATAAGGCAGGAAAATGGTGCTGTAACAGGCGCTTTATTTGACAATGGCCAGGTTGTGGAATGCAGCTCAATAATCATTTGCACGGGAGGACTATCGTATCCTAATACAGGGTCAACGGGAGACGGATATAAAATTGCCGTAAAGGCAGGACACAGCATAATAGAGCCAAGGCCGTCATTGGTGCCGCTGGTGTCAAATGATGCATTTGTTAAGGAACTGCAGGGACTGTCCTTGAAAAATGTTGCAATCAGAGCTTACACCGATGGGAAGCTTTTATATGAGGATTTCGGAGAAATGCTTTTTACCCACTATGGATTATCAGGCCCTGTAATTTTGTCTGCCAGCTTTTTTATCTCAGATTATCTCAGAAGAAAGCAGGAAATAAAAATAAGCATTGATCTGAAACCGGCTCTTTCCGAAGAGGAGCTTGATAAAAGAATAATCCGGGATTTTGAAAAGAATATAAATAAACAGTTCAAGAACTCACTGGATCAGTTGCTGCCTCAAAAACTCATACCGGTTGTAATATCCCGATCGGGAATAGATGAGTCAAAAGAGGTTCACCAGATAACCAAGCAGGAAAGAAAGGACATGGTAAAGCTGCTTAAGGGATTTACAGTCACCGTATCAGGCACAAGGCCTATTGAAGAAGCTATAGTCACTTCAGGAGGTATCAATCTGAAGGAGATTAACCCCAGGACTATGGAGTCAAAGCTTGTTAAGGGATTGTATTTTGCAGGTGAAATAATTGATCTGGATGCTTTTACCGGAGGCTTCAATCTGCAGATTGCATTTTCTACCGGTTATGCGGCGGGTTTTTACGCATAACTGAATAAATGCCTCCCGAAAGAGGAATTATCTAAATAAAAACATATGAGGGAGGATAAAGAAAGTGAATAGCAGTTTCCAAAGCTGGTGGGACAGGATTGACGGTTTAATCAGAAAAGTTCTGCTTCTTTTATTTGCAGCTCTCATAATTTCACAAGCATTGCTGTTAAGCCAGACAATAAAAAACATTATAAGCAGGATAGACAAGCTGGAAGGCAAGTCCATAGCTGACAGTCAGCTTTTTATAAAAAGGGGAGAGCTTGAGATATCCATAGAGAATTATTCAACCCTGAAGCCGCTGGTTTTTTATATAAACGGAAAAAGCATTGACGCTCCGGACGGAAGATCAATAAGGCTGCAAGTAAAGGATAGTGATATTATTGAGGTAGGAGGCGGCCCCTTGAATGACACAGCGGTTCTTAAGATTACGGCTGTATCCGACAGTATAACGGTGCCCGAACCGGGAAAGCTTGTATATGTGAAAGACAATCTTGTGATGATAGACAGGGTAAGAATAAAGTAGGAGCATATCTGTGACCAATAATCTTTTATTTTGAAATCCTTTCTGGTAAAATGGTATATGGCAAAGTATTGGGGGGATTATCCATGAACGGTTATAAAGTAATAGCCATAGACGGACCTGCCGGAGCGGGCAAGAGTACCATAGCAAAAAGGCTTGCGGATATCATAGGCTATACTTACATAGACTCAGGGGCAATGTACAGGGCAATAACGTTGAAGGCCCTGAAAGGGAATATTCCATTAAAAAAAACAGATATGCTGATCAGCATGGCAGAAGAAACTGATATAGATTTTCGGGAAAACAGCATATATCTTGACGGCAGAGCTGTCAATGCAGAAATAAGAGAAGAGGCTGTTAACAGAAATGTATCTTATATTGCGGCAATACCTGAGATAAGGAAGCTTTTGGTTGATGTTCAGAGGAAGATATCCATGAACAAGAATGTGGTAATGGATGGACGTGATGTAGGTACAGTCATTTTTCCTGAGGCCGATGTAAAGTTTTATATTACAGCTTCTGTTGAGGAAAGAGCGGACAGAAGATATAAAGAGCTGAAGCAGAAAGGCTATGAAGCTGAGATTCAGGATATCAGGTCACAGATAGAAAAAAGGGATTATATTGATTCTACAAGAAGTGACTCTCCCCTGAAAGCAGCCTCTGATGCCATAATAATCGATACGACGGGTAAAAGCATAGATGAGGTATTGAATGAAGTAGTTTCATATATTTAATCAAAGGGGGAGGAGCTGATGTTTTATAGGTTTGCCAGGGCATTACTGATACCGGTATTTTTATTATTTTATAATTACAGAATAACCGGACGTGAAAACATTCCAAAGGACGGCGCATATATCGTCTGTGCAAACCATGTAAGTGCGGTAGATCCGATACTTGTGGGAATTTCGATACCAAAAAGAATGTATTTCATGGCAAAGGTTGAATTATTCAGAAATAGGCTGCTGAGGGCATTGATGAACGGCCTGGGCGCATTCCCGATAAAAAGAGGGGAAGCGGATATTAAGAGTATAAAAACCTCTCTTAAACTATTGAACAGCGGGAAAATTCTTGCTCTTTTTCCGGAGGGAACAAGGAAGAAAAGTAATGAAATTACTGCTGAGCCCGGTATTGCAATGCTTGCAATAAAGTCAAAAGTTCCGATTGTACCGGTGGCAGTTATCAGCAGCTATAAGTTTTTTAAAAGGACAAATGTAATTATAGGAGAGCCGATTGAGCTTGCAGAATTCTATGATAAGAAGCTCTTGAATGACGAGTATATTAAAATAAGTGTCGATGTCATGAAAAGGATTCATGAGCTTAAGAGGGATAGTAAAAATGAAAATAATTATTGATAAATATGCGGGATTCTGTTTCGGTGTAAAAAGAGCTGTAGATAAAGCCTTTGAAGAAGCGGATAAAAAGAAGGATAGAAGGATTTTTACTTTTGGCCCCCTCATTCATAATGATCAAGTGACCGGCAAACTTGAGGAACTGGGTATAAAATCTGCGGACAACATTGACGAGATAGATTGTGAAGGTGCCGAGCTTATTATTCGTTCACACGGAATAGGTGAGGAAAAGTACAGGCAAATTGAAGAAAAGGGATTTGTATATATTGACTGCACCTGTCCTTATGTATCGGCAATACATAAAAAGGTACAGGAATACTATAAAAAGGGCTATAAAATATTTATAGCGGGAGATAAAGCTCACCCCGAAGTAATAGGTATAAATGGATGGTGCGATAATTCAGCACATGTAATTGAGGATGAAAAAACAGTAGACAAACTCCCTATATATGATAAAATATGTTTAGTTGCACAAACTACAATTACAAAAAAAATTTGGGACAGCGTAGTGGATGCTATTAATAAAAAATATAAAAATGCAATAATATTTAATACCATTTGCAGCGCAACTGAAAAAAGGCAGGAATCGGCTGAACGGCTTTCAAAAAAAGTTGATTGTATGGTTGTAATTGGAAGCAAAAGAAGTTCTAATACAAATAAGCTTTATCAGATATGCCTGGAGAATTGCGATAATGCTTATCATATTGAGAAAGCGGAGGATTTGCCGGCAGGAATGCTGAATAAATTTGAGACAGTTGGTATTACGGCGGGTGCATCCACACCTGATTGGTTAATTAAGGAGGTTATCGAAAAAATGCAGGACAACGGCAATATTATGGGGGATCCGGTAGAAATAATGGAGAATCAGGAAAGCGTAGTGGATGATAGGGAAGAAATGGAGAAGCAGGAAGATACGACAGAAGACCAGGGAAATATGATGGAAGAATATGAAAGGACCATGAGGTCAGTATATCCCGGAGACACTGTAAAAGGAACAGTAATCATGGTTACTGATGATGAGGTCATGGTTAATATTGGATATAAATCCGACGGAATAATAAAAAAGGAAGACTATACCTGGGATACTGATGTTAACCTGAAGGATATAATAAAAGCCGGAGACGAATTGGAAGTAATGGTAGTAAGCATAAATGACGGTGAAGGTAATGTCGTGCTTTCCAAGAAACTTCTGGATGCCGAAAAGAACTTTAATAAAATTGAAGCGGCATTTAATGAAAAAACCCCTCTGGAAGGTTATGTGAAGGAAATAGTTAAGGGCGGGGGAATAGTCGAACTTATGGGCGTCAGGGCATTTATGCCGGCATCCCAGTTTGATGTACGGTATTCCGAGGATCTTAGCGGTTTTGTGAATAAGAAAGTTAATGTTGAGATTATTGAATTCGATTCGCAGAAAAGAAAAGTAGTTGTATCCAGAAAGTCGCTTCTTAAAAAGCAAAATGAAATTAAAGAAAAAGCGTTATGGGAAAACATCGAAGTCGGACAGAAATTAACCGGTGAGATTAAACGTCTTGCTGACTTTGGTGCCTTTACAGATATTGGCGGAGTAGACGGACTCATTCATATATCTGAACTTTCATGGTCAAGAGTTAAACATCCTTCTGAGATTGTAAAACCCGGCGACAAGGTGGAAGTAATAGTGTTATCTGTTGACAAGGAAAAGAAAAAGATTTCCCTCGGGCTTAAGCAAACTATTCCGGAGCCATGGTCTGTGGTGGGAGAAAAGTATAAACCGGGAGATGTTGTTGATGTTAAGGTATTGAGATTTTCGAACTTTGGAGCCTTTGTAGAGCTTGAGCCGGGTATAGACGGTCTTATTCACATTTCACAGATATCTGACAAAAGAATTGCAAAGCCTTCAGATGCACTGAAAATAGGAGATACTGTCAAAGCAAAAATAATTGATATAAAGCCTGAAGAAAAGAAGATAAGCTTGAGTATAAAAGAACTGATTGAAGTAATTGGAGAAGAAGCTAAAGAAGAAGCTGAAGAGCCAATTACTGAGGAAGTTGAAGAAACGGCAGAAAAGCCGGAAGAGGCAGCAGCAGAAAACATGACTGAAGAAACCATCGAAGAAACTGCCAAAGAATAAACATAATACAAGCACACTCCATTGTGAAATTCACATGAAGTGTGCTATTTTTAATTTGTTTTAGCATTTATGTATAAATATTTTTATATTGTCAACACTAATAGCGACCTCACAAAATACATTGAGACCCCCTTTACATTATATTATCGTGATATAAAACATATCACGACTTTTTTTTATGTTTTTCATATGATAGAATAGTGATAGCCTAATCTATTATTAATCTGTTAGGAGTTTGCTTATGCTGGATAACTATGAAGGATTTAAAGTAAAGATATTAAAGCTTACGGGAATAGATTTGTCAAGCTACAAGGAGCGACAGATGCGAAGAAGGATAGACTCGCTTATCCACAGGAACAACTATGATGATTACGATGAGTATTTCAAAGCATTGACACAGAATTCAAATCTATATGATGAATTCATCAATTATCTGACAATTAATGTAACTGAGTTTTACAGGAATCCCGAGCAGTGGAAGGTCCTGGAGAACGAAATAATGCCTGAAATAATGAAATTTAATAAAAAGCCGAAAATATGGAGCGCTGCATGTTCTACGGGAGAAGAGCCTTATTCTCTTGCAATGATGATGAGCAGATACGTTGATCTGAGCAGCTTCAAGATACTTGCGACAGATATAGACGATGCTGCGCTGAATAAGGCAATGGTGGGGATATATTCCGCAAAGAGCCTTGAGAACCTGCCAAGAAATTTTGTTGACAGTTTTTTTGTAAAATCGGGAGATTATTACAAGGTAAGTGAAAAGATAATCAACTGTATAGATTTCAGGCATCATAATCTGCTGGTGGACAAATATCCTGAAAACTGTGATCTGATCGTATGCAGAAACGTAATGATTTATTTTACGGAAGAAGCTAAGATAACAATGTACCATAATTTCAGGAATTCCTTAAGCAGCAATGGAGTGCTGTTTGTCGGCAGCACGGAGCAGATAATACTTCCATACAAATATAAACTGGAGTCAATAAAAACTTTCTTCTACAAAAAAAGCGGACAACCATAGGAAGTGTAATAGTGAGCCTTAAAAACTTGCCAATCGGCAAGTTTGTTTTTTTCTTTTGATATATATCATAGCACTCCAAAATATAATATATTAACCGGAATTATAGGTACATATTGTGATTGGAGTGGATATAATGCTGTCACAGCTGGAAAGCAAATGTTCATCGGATATAAATCAAAAAGAAATGAGAACCCTTGTTGATGTATTAAACCATTATGATTTTCGGGTAGAATCGATAGATAGAGTCAGAAGTGCATATAAGATCGGCACGGATAAAGGTTTTTTCTGCTTGAAACGGGTAAGCAACGGTTATGAAAAAGCTAAAAAGAGCTACAATATTATGCTGCATTTGAAAGAAAACGGCTGCGACTATATTGCGGAATACTACTGTACAAAAGAAGGAAAACCAATAATAAAACGTAAGGATACGGCTTTTTACCTCACTTATTGGATTGAAGGATGCGAGGCAAGCTTCTCAATGCCGGATGAAATGGAAAGATATTCTGAGCTTCTGGCGGATTTCCACAACAGGGCAAAAGGTTTCAAGACGCCTAAGCATGTGAAGGTCAAGTCTCATATTAAAAAGTGGCGTCGAACCTTCGCAAAGTGCCGGGATGAACTGACAGGATACAGGGAATATATCGACCGGCTTAAGTTGAAAGCCGAGTTCGATTACATATACAAGAGCAATATTGACTATTTTATAAGGGAAGCCGAGCTTGCAATCAGAATACTTGACCACAGCAGGTACAATGAGCTTTGTGAATATTATATAAATGAAGGCAGTATATGCCACGACAGCTTTTATTATCAAAACATAATTGTCGATAAAAATAATAAACTGTTTGTAGTTGACTTGGAGTCATGTCAATATGATATTCCCATGAGCGATTTAGGTAAAATGATAAGAAGGATACTCTCAAAGAAAAGGTTCAAGTGGGATTTTGACTTGTGCCGGAGGCTTATTGAGAGCTATTGCAAGCTTCGGCCCATGTCAAAGGAAGAATATGAAATGCTGTTGGCAATATTGGTTTTTCCTCACAAGTTCTGGAAGCTGGGCAGAAAAAGGTATATAGGAAATAAAAAGTGGAACGAAAAGAAATATATGAAAAAGCTTAAAAGGCAATTAAGGAACAGAGAATATAAAAGAGAGTTCATTTACTGTTATATCAATTTCTATGGACTGGATTTGGAATATGACCCGGATATTATTGAGCTGTGATTTCAATGGTCGGGGCGACAGGATTTGAACCTGCGACCTCTTGGTCCCGAACCAAGCGCGCTACCAAGCTGCGCTACGCCCCGCAAACTGACAATATAAATGATATAACGAAATGAATTTATTGTCAATAGAATTTGGTTCCAATGTTTCAATAAAAAGACCTTGCAGATTACTTTATTTAAGGTCTTTTTGTTTTTTTAAAGGTAATGGTGAATCAATGTAGAATATAGTCAATATATGTGTATAATTACAGTAATTACGGAGGTGCAATATGAGGCTTACTTTTTGCGGTGCTGCAGGTACTGTAACCGGATCCTGTCATCTTATCGAGACGGGAAATAAAAAGATACTTCTGGATACCGGGATGTTTCAAGGCGGAAGTGAAGCTGACGAAATGAATTTTGAACCATTCAGGTTCAATCCTTCAGAAATTGATATGCTTATACTTTCCCATGCTCATATCGACCACAGCGGAAGAATACCGCTGCTTGTCAAACGGGGCTTCAAGGGTAAGATTGTCTCTACTGCCCCGACTTTAGAACTGTGCAAAATCATGCTTCCTGACAGTGCGTTCATACAGGAATCAGAAGCGGAATGGAAAAGCAGGAAACGGAAAAGAGCAGGAAAAGGAATTGCAGAGCCTTTATATACAGTAAAGGATGCAGAAGCGGCATTAAAATTCTTTCAACCTGTGGAGTACAATAAGATTATAAATATCGACTCGGACGTTTCATTCCGGATAAAGGATGCAGGACATATTCTGGGGTCGGGAATTATAGAATTATGGATCAGGGAAGGCAGCGAAGAGATTAAGCTGGTATACTCGGGAGATATAGGAAATAAAGATGCACCAATTATGAATGATCCAACGATAATTGAAGAAGCAGATTATATAATAATGGAATCCACATATGGGGACAGGCTTCACATGGAGACCCAGAACAAGACTCTTGCCCTGCTGGATATTATAACAGATACAATAGAGAGGAACGGCAACGTGGTAATACCTTCCTTTGCAGTTGAAAGAACTCAGGAAATACTGTATATACTTAATATGCTGAAGGAATGCAAATCATTACCAATATGCAATGTACCGGTATTTGTAGACAGTCCCCTGGCAATTAATGCAACAAACATATTTCAAAACTTTCTGCCGTATATGGATGAGGATACTCAGAAATTGCTTAGAGAAGGAGATAATCCCTTTGATTTTCCAAATCTCATATTCACCCACACGGCTGAGGAATCCAAGGCTATCAATTCAATGGAGGGAAGCAGTATAATAATTTCAGCCAGCGGTATGTGTGAAGCGGGAAGAATAAAGCACCATCTCAAGCATAATCTCTGGCGCGAAGAATCAAGTGTGGTATTTGTGGGCTATCAGGCAAAAAATACTCTTGGGCGAAGAATAAAGGACGGAGAAAAGCTTGTAAAAATATTCGGTGAAGAAATCAGTGTGAACTGTAACGTCTATTCTATTGAGGGGTTCTCGAGTCATGCGGACCAGAGAGGGCTTATAGAATGGGTAGGGTCTTTTATAAAAAAACCAAAAAAAGTATTTCTGGTACATGGAGAAGAAGAATCGTCGAAGGTGCTATCCAAGCTTATGGAATCAGAGCTGGGGATTCCCGTTGAAGCAGCAAAGCTTGGGGAGACTGTAGAGCTTTCTGCTGCAGCTGCCAGGGAAATAACAGTTGAAAGAAGAAGTATGAATAAACATAATCTCATAAGCTATTTGAGGGCACTAAAGGCTGCATCAGGTGATACTTTTGACAGTCTTGAATACATTATATCTGAAGGCAGCAATATAAAGGATGATTCATTGCTGTACCATCTGAAAAAGCTTGAGGACAGCATTGCAGAATTAAAAAAGGAAATAAGCTGAAGATATATGCATATTATTCTCTTACCCTCACAATATATATTCAGGAGGGAATAATATGCCGAGTACATTTAAGAATGAAGAACTTGTGAAGGTGCAGGGTAAAATTTATCCTGTGGTTGGCGGCAGATTGAGACTAGCCCATGATGAGAACAAGAATTTATCAATAGAAACCAGCGTAGTGCAGTATAACGAGGAATCAACAGTGGTCCAGGCCTCTGTTAAGACCGAAAAAGGAACCTTTAACGGATTGGGGAATGCGTCAGTAAAGAGGGATAAGGTACTTTCCAATGCAATTCTTGAGCTTGCAGAGACAAGAGCAATTGCCAGGGCACTGCGATTTGCCGGTTATGGAGTTGAATATACAGGATTTGAGGAAGTGGGAGAGGGAAAAAATATAAGCGAAGAGAAACAGAACCTGCAGGCTGAGGAACAAAAAAGTTCAGAAGCTGCTACAAAAACACAAATCAATACTATATTTACGATAGCAAAAAATCTTAATATATCAAATGATGAGCTGAGAGATTTGATACAGGATAAGACGGGAAAGAGCTTCAGCAAAGATCTTTCAAAAAGTGATGCAAGCAAGATAATCAGGATGCTTAAGGAACGGGACGTTGTTGAAAATCAAGGAACAAAGCTGATGTAATCATTTGCAGCAAAAATACACTATAGTTATATAGTGTATTTTTTATTTAAAAAGGCTTTTTTTTAGGAGGATAAAATTAATTTATGTAGAATCTAAAGACATAAGTTAGAATAAAACAATTATTCTGATGATAAAATTTTACTTGCAGCATACATGTCATTTTTCTAAATTTTTTAAATATATTTATACAATAATATTCATATTTGTATTATAGCGAGGCATAAAGATGCCTCCAACAGATTTGGGCATTTTTCCCGCCTCGTTGAAACGCGTAGAGGCTAGAAAATTTTTCTGCTGATGCGTTATTAAGAAAGGAGGATATGGTTCTAAATTAATTATCAGTAATTTGGAGGAGGAAGATTATGAAAAAGAAAGTACTAGCATTACTAATGGTATGTTTGATGGCTGTTTCAGCCGGACTTGTTGGCTGCAGCGGCCAACAGACAGCAGCACCGGCGGAACCCGCAGCTCCTGCTGAAGAAAAAGTATTAGTAGGCTGGATGGGTTCTCTTACAGGTGACCAGGCAGTATGGGGACAGTGTGAACTGAATACTGTCAAGATGCTTTTTGAAGAAATCAATGCAAAAGGCGGAGTGCTTGGAAAGCAATTGGAAGTTATCGGTTATGACACAAAAGGCGACCCGCAGGAAGCTGTAAATGTTGCAAAGAGACTTACAACTCAGGACAAGGTTTGCGCAATACTAGGCCCAAATGCCAGCGGGAATGCTATACCGATAGCTCCTGTCCTTGAAGAGGCAAAGGTTCCGGATATTGCCACAGTTGCAACAAATCCAAAGGTTACTGTACTTGACGGTAAAGTAAAGCCATATAACTTCAGAGTATGCTTTATTGACCCCTATCAGGGTGCCGTTGCTGCAGGTTATGCGGCTGATGTTCTTAAAGCCAAGACTGCTGCAGTCCTTTATGATGTTGGGGATGATTACTCACAGGGGCTTACAGAGTTCTTTGAAGAGTTCTTTGTAAAAAAAGGCGGAACCATCGTTGCCAAGGAAGGCTTCAAAACAGGTGACGTAGACTTCAGACCGCAGCTGTCAAAGATTAAGGCTGCAAATCCTGAGGTTATATTCATGCCTTACTTCTTTAAGGAAGTGGCATTAAGCTCCAATCAGGCAAGAGAGCTTGGCATAAATGCAACACTCATGGGAGGAGACGGATGGCCGTCCGAGCAGCTTATCAGCATGGCGAAGGATGCCGTAGAAGGTTCCTTCTTCGTAAATCATTTGGATTATGATGATCCTGAAGTTCAGGACTTCAAGACCAGATACAAGACAAAGTACGACAAAGATGTTGAGCTTAACGGTTATCTTGTACATGATGCAGTTCTCATGTTTGTAGATGCTTTGACCAGAGCGGGAGAAGCCAATGGTGAAAAGATTGCTCAAGCTCTTGAAACTACAGATATAAAGGGTATCACAGGGAGAATAAAGATAAGCAAGGATACCCATAATCCGGAAGGTAAAGATGCTGCTATACTAAAAATAGTTGATGGCAAGTATGTATTCCAGCAGAAGTTTGCTGCAGAATAGACTTTAATTGACCATGTGAAATAGAGCAGAAGGAAACTCCTTCTGCTCTATAAATGTTCTTTCTGCTCAATACAGTTTATTTTTCCTAAACGTGTAAAGGAGAAGAAAATAATGACACAATTCTTTCAACAGCTTATAAACGGTCTTTCCATAGGAAGTGTATATGCTTTGATGGCTGTAGGTTATTCTCTCGTATATAGTATTATGAATTTCAGTAATTTTGCCCACGGCGGTGTAATTATGTTCGGGGCATATTTCGGATTCTTTTTTCTTACATTTTTAAGGTTTCCTTTTCCTTTGGCATTCATTTCGGCTGCCATATGCTCTGCCATTTTGGCACTGATTATTGAGAGAGTGGCATATAAGCCTCTTAGAGAAAGAAGAGCGCCATTTCTGTATTTTATAATATCAGCGATGGGTGCGTCCATTTTTATGGAGAATCTTGTAATAGCTATCCCGGCCATTGGACCGACATTTAGGACTTATCCTGAGGTATTTAATAAACAGCCGATAAAAATTGGTGAATTGGCAATGGGAAAGCTTGATATAGCTATGTTCCTGATATCTGCCATATGCCTGATAATACTGATTTATATCATTGATCATACAAAAATAGGAAAGGCCATTCAGGCTACTTCCTACAACTTGAAAGCCAGTGCCTTAATGGGGGTCAATACTGACTTTATATTAATTACAGTATTCCTTATGGGTGGTTTTTTAGCCGGTATAGCCGGAGTACTGTTCGGCATGAAATATACCGTATATCCCCAAATAGGTATTATTACGAATAAATCATTTATTGCTGCGGTATTTGGAGGCCTGGGAAGCCTGCCGGGTGCTGTAATAGGTTCTGTGCTGCTGGGAATTATAGAGACCTTTACAGCAGGGTACCTTTCATCTCAGTACAGGGATCTTATTGCATTCGTACTATTAATTACTGTTCTGGTAGTCAGGCCTATGGGACTCATGGGCAAGGTTACCGAGGATAAAGCATAAGGGGGCATAGGTATGGGAAATGAATACGTAATGGGTATACTCACATTAGCCGGAATAAACCTTATGACGGTACTCGGGTTATCACTGCTCACAGGATTTACAGGCTTGTTCTCCTTTGGACATGCTGGTTTTATGGCAATAGGAGGCTATGCTACGGCGCTGATGACGGTAAAATTTCATTGGCCTTTCATACCGGCTCTTTTGGCAGGCGGACTAGCGGCCGCATTGGTCAGTGCAGCATTGGGTAAAGTAACCCTGAATCTTAAGGGAGACTACTTTTGTATTGCTACTTTGGGTTTTGGAGAGGCAATAAGGCTGATATTGGATAATGTACAGACTTTCGGCGGTGCAAGAGGCTGGCCGGGAATACCCCATTATACAAATTTTTGGAATGTAATTGGAATTAATATTGTAGCAATAATTGTACTTGCCAATTTAATACGCTCACGGCATGGACGGAACATGATTGCAGTCAGGGAGGAGGAACTGGCTTCACAGATTGTTGGTATAGATGTCTTTAAGTATAAGATGACTTCTCTGGTTATAAGTGCAGCTTATGCAGGAATAGCAGGAGGGCTGATGGGGCATTACATGACCTTCCTGCAGCCTAAGATGTTCAGCCTTGCAAAATCAACAGAGCTTACTATCATCGTAATATTCGGCGGATTAGGCAGCATATCCGGCAGTGTACTGGGTGCCTTGGTGCTTACCTCACTTCCCGAGATATTAAGGGCTTTTTCTTCATGGAGGCTGGTGTTCTATGGATTGGCGGTAATATTCATCATGATATCAAGGCCTGAAGGCTTGATGGGCGGCTACGAGCTAACTCCCTCAAGTATGAAAAAGCTTTTCAGAAATATCGCGGCAAAGCGTGGGAATACACTTCAGCGTGCGGGAGGTGACAAGTAGTATGGGCATACTCGAATTACACGGCCTTACCAAGACATTCGGAGGGCTTACCGCAGTCGGAGATGTGAATTTCAATGTTGAGAAGGACAGCATCACAGGGCTTATAGGGCCCAACGGCGCCGGCAAGACCACAATATTCAACCTTATAACAGGTGTTTACAAGGTTACAAGCGGGAAAATAATATTCGACGGCAAGGATATTACTAATAAGGAGCCGTACCTGATAGCAGAATCAGGAATCACCAGGACCTTTCAAAACATAAGGCTGTTCAAAAAACTGACTGTTTACGAGAATGTACTTACAGCTTGCCATTATAACGCAAACTATTCGCTTTTGGATTCGGTGCTGAGGTCGCCGAAGTTCAGGAAGCAGGAAAAAAAGCTGAATGAACAAGCTGCTGAGCTTATTGAAATAATGGGCCTCGGAGACAGGAAAGATCTGATTGCCAACAATTTGCCTTACGGACTGCAAAGAAGACTTGAAATAGCACGTGCTCTCGCGCTAATGCCCAAACTGCTTCTGTTGGATGAACCGGCGGCAGGGATGAATCCTGATGAGACAGAACAGCTTATGAAGCTTATATCGGAAATAAGAAAGAAATTTAATCTGACTATACTAATAATAGAGCACCACATGGATCTCATAATGGGTGTCTGTGAAAATATTATGGTGCTTAACTTCGGCTGCAAGCTTGCAGAGGGTACCCCCAAAGATGTACAGAATGACAAGTCGGTTATTGAAGCGTATTTGGGGGTGGAGGTATAGCTATGTTAAAGGTTAAGGATTTACAAGTATACTATGGCGGGATTCATGCGTTAAAGGGGATAACCCTGGAGGTTAATGAGGGAGAAATAGTATCTATCATAGGTTCCAACGGCGCAGGAAAATCAACCCTGCTCAATGCCATATCGGGTTTCCTGAAGTACAAAGAAGGCGAAATAAGCTATAAAGGCAACAGATTAGGATTTAATCCCAGTAAAATAGTCAAAATGGGTATTTGCCAAGTGCCGGAAGGCAGGCTTGTATTTGCCAATCTTACTGTTAAGGACAATCTCTATATGGGTGCATACCTTAGGAATGACAAAAATGAGATTAAAAATGACCTGGAGAAGGTATATTCCCTTTTCCCAAGGCTTAAGGAGAGGGAAAAGCAGGTTGCAGGAACTCTAAGCGGAGGAGAACAGCAAATGCTAGCTATGGGGAGGGGGCTCATGAGCAGTCCGCAGATTATGCTTCTTGATGAACCGTCTCTTGGACTTGCCCCGTTATTGGTGCAGACTGTTTTTGACATTATACTGGATATAAGAAAGATGGGGAAAACAATCCTACTGGTGGAACAGAATGCATACAAGGCGCTTTCCATAGCAGACAGAGCCTATGTATTGGAACAGGGAAAAATGTCAGCTTCCGGACGGGCAAGTGATATAGCAAGCGATCCCAAAATACAGGAGGCATACCTGGGGACTAAGAAGTAACGGGGAAAGAATGATTTCCTGCGAAATATTAATAAAGATCAAGCGAAGTTTTCTTTGCTTGATTTTTATTGTACTTAATATTAGTGTGCAATATGGCAAATTATGCTATAATATGTTATATATAATAATAATCAATGAAAAATAATTATAAAGAGAAAAGGGGGGTTTTTGAATATGATGTGGAAAGACAAGTATAGTATCGGTATAGAACTTATAGATGAGCAGCATAAAGAGCTTTTCAAGCGGGTTTCTGACTTTCTCCAGACAGTTGAGAGCAAGGACAGTTGGGAGGACAAGCTGGAAAAGGTTAAGGAAACCATGGCTTTCATGCAGGAGTACGTAATAGTCCATTTTGACGATGAGGAAGCTTACCAGGAACAAATCGGTTATCCGGAAATTGAGAATCACAAAATAGCTCATTTAAAATTTAAAGAGGGAATAAATGATTATGTCAGAATCTTTGAGGAGGAAGGCTTCAACGAGGAAAAGATACAGGAATTCGGCGGTAAGCTTATGGCCTGGCTGATAATGCATGTGGGGAAAATGGATCAGATGATAGGGGAATATGCCAAGAGCAAGGGGGGAGAAGCATAATGAAGGCTGAATATGTAAACTCCTTTTATAAGGCAACTAAGGAAGTGTTTAAATTAATGGTCGGGATAGATCCACAGAAAAAGGATCTTAGGGTCATTGAAGATATGGTAAGCAGCAAAGATGCAAGTGTTGTACTGGGAGTTACCGGAGATTTGAAGGGTACTATCCTCTTTGGATTCCCGAAAGATATGACTTTGGAAATGATAAGGATAATGTCCGGAATGGAAATGGACAGGATTGACAGCTTCGCATCCTCCGCTTTAGGGGAAGTGGCTAATATAATAAGCGGCAATGCAATGACACTTTTGGCTGAAAACAACTACGCATGCGATATTGTCCCTCCGCAGATTTTTATCGGGGAATACAAATCATTCACAATGGCCGGTGAAAGGGCTTTACAGTTAATTCTTACAACTCCCATAGGAGAATTTGATATAAATATATCTCTGAAGGAAAAACAAGTACAGTGAGAAAAAAGGATAGTATTATAGATCTATAAAAAAGCCGGGTGCTGATTAAATGGTGCCTTGGCTATTTTATTTCTTGTCTGATTGCACAAATTTAATAAAAAAACGTATTCTGTAATTGAGAATGGACAATCATTCAATTGGGTGTGAGCGTTGGCAGATTAGCCTATTAAATTTCGAAGGGATGGTAATATGGGAATTCTGCCTGAAACTAAAGAAAAAGCAGTGTATGCAGTCAATTTACCAAGGAAATGGTCGGAGTTGTCTTACTCAGGGGAATCAAGGATACCCCAGGGACTGGACCCTGCATCTGGCTCCTGGTTTACTTACTTTTTCAGAAGAAACGAAAAGGGTTTGTTTACTACCTTGGATGGAAACACTGTCAGCTTTGAGATTCAGCTGTGATTACATGGTATTTCAAGTATTTATGGGATGTGCCGCGTCCGAATCAGTTGGATCAAAGGTTAGTTACCGCAATATGCACTCCGAAGTTTCCGAGCTATCCTTCCGGACACTCAGTGATATCCGGAACTGCGGAAGTCATACTCAGCTATTTCTTCCCTCCCGAAGCAGAAAGATTAAAAGAACTGGCAGAGGAAAACAGCATATCCAGGCTTTACGGAGGAGTACATTTTATTGAGGATATAACCGAAGGTTTGAGACTGGGCCGTCAAATAGGAAGAATAATTGTAGAGGAACTGATGAGACAAAGTGATGAAAACCAAAGCGGGATTGACATTCCGGTAACTGAGGGCAGGAATGCGGATCTTATGCCTCCGCCTTACGAGCAGGTTATTGCATACCCCTCAAGGGTAAATGATTGCGATTTGCCTCTTTTGCCTTAAAGTTCATGTTATAAAGAAGTTTTATATAATTGGTTTATATGTATAAAAGGGAGTAATACTCTCTTTTTTTGTGGTATAATATAGTATCGAATGTTGACTTAATTTCCATTTTCATGGATAAAATAATAAAAACAGCAAATGTATTATGCATAAGGAGTTGTAACCAGTTAATGAATATAGAAACGAAAAAGCGAAGTAATAATTTGAATATTAATTTAGAAGAGCTGCAAAGACAGAAGGAAATAACTCTAAGAATCAAACATAATAACCTTATGGAAGAGCAAAAAACCGGTAAAAAGAAACGTATGCATGTGATAACCTTCGGCTGCCAGCAGAACAACTCCGATTCAGAAAAGATAATGGGTATGCTTGCTGAAATGGGATATGCCAGAACCGATATAAAAGAACAGGCTGATGTTATAATAATCAATACCTGTTGTGTAAGAGAAAACGCAGAATTGAAGCTGTACGGCAACATCGGTGCATTAAAAAAGCTTAAAGAAGACAATCCGTCACTGATAATAGGCGTATGCGGCTGCATGATGCAGCAGGAGCATGCAGTTGAAATGATTAGAAAGAAATACCGGCATGTGGATATAATATTCGGCACTCACAACCTATACAAGCTCCCTGAGCTTCTTGAACGCGCAATTAATGAGAAACATACCCTGATAGATATAATGAATACCGAGGGCATGATAATAGAGGATATACCCGTGCTGCGGGAGGAAAAGTTCAAGGCATGGGTTACAATTATGTATGGGTGCAATAATTTCTGTTCCTACTGCATAGTGCCTCACGTAAGAGGGAGGGAGAGGAGCAGGAAGCCGGAGGACATAATCAGAGAAATTGAAAGCCTTGCTGAAGACGGGTGCAAAGAAGTGACGCTTCTGGGCCAGAATGTGAATTCTTACGGCAAGGATTTGAATATGGAAGTGGATTTTGCCGACATCGTAAGAATGGTAAATGAAATAAAGGGCATTGAACGAATAAGGTTCATGACCTCACATCCTAAGGATATTTCCGATAAGCTTATTTATACCATGAGGGACTGCAAAAAGGTATGCGAGCAGCTTCACCTGCCTTTCCAGGCAGGGAGCAACAAAATACTGAAAAGGATGAATAGGAAGTATACAAAAGAAGAATACCTTAATAAGATATTTAAAGCAAAGCAGGAAATACCAG
Source organism: Clostridia bacterium (assembly GCA_017994115.1). Classification (GTDB taxonomy): domain Bacteria; phylum Bacillota; class Clostridia; order Lutisporales; family Lutisporaceae; genus BRH-c25. The sequence goes on from JAGOLK010000015.1 coordinate 18,083, forward strand.
GAGTGGCTCTCAGTACAGATGTGATAGTTGGTTTTCCCGGTGAAACCGACGAGGATTTTGAAGAGACCCTTGATGTATTGAGAAGGGTGGAATTCGATCAGGTATTCATGTTCATATATTCAAGGCGAATCGGTACTTCTGCTGCCGAAATGGAGGATACGTCCAGCTACGAGGATAAACACAGGAATTTTGAAAAGCTGGTGGAGCTTCAGAATGGCATATCAAAAAAGCTGAATGATGAATACATGGACAAAATCGTTGAAGTTCTGGCAGAGGGGAGCAGCAAGAATGACCCTTCAAAATATACCGGGAGGACAAGAACCGGCAAGGTTGTGAATTTCACAGGGACTGACGGGATAATCGGAAAGCTGGTAAATGTAAAGATAAATGAAATCCATTCATGGTTTTTGAACGGTCAAATGGTTGATGAGGTGAAAAAATAATGGCGCAATTTACACCAATGATGAATCAATATTTTGAAATAAAAAACCAGCATAAGGACAAAATACTGTTCTTCAGACTGGGCGATTTCTATGAAATGTTTTTTGAAGATGCAATAACCGCATCCAAGGAACTGGAGATAACCCTTACGGGAAGGGACTGCGGACAGGAGGAAAGGGCACCTATGTGCGGCATTCCGTACCATGCGGCAGAGAGCTATATTGCAAGGCTTATAGAGAAAAACTACAAGGTGGCAATATGTGAGCAGGTTGAGGACCCTGCACTGGCAAAAGGCATAGTCCGCAGGGAGGTAATAAAGATAATAACCCCCGGTACGGTTATAGAAAGCTCCATGCTTGATGAAAGAGCCAACAATTATCTGTTAAGCTTATATACCGACGGCAGACAGGCAGCATTGTCCTATACAGACCTTTCCACAGGAGAATTTTACTGCACTTATGCAGATATAAGCGATGCAGCAGCTGTCAGAAACGAAATAAACAGGATTAATCCGGCTGAAATAATTTCCAACACAGATTTTCAGGATATCAAGGCTGCATATTCTGCTTACAACATATTGGACAAGAAATATTTTGACCATGATGCCTGTGAAAGAAGGCTCAAAAGGCAGTTCGGGGTATCAAGCCTTGAAGGGCTCGGAATCGACAATGAAACACTCTTAAAGAGTACCGGGGCATTGCTTTTATACCTTGATGACATTCAAAAGGTCAGTTTGGATAACATAAACTATATTAAGAGGTACAGCATAAGCAATTTCATGGTGCTGGACCAGAGTACCAGAAGGAACCTGGAGCTTTCTGAGACAATCAGGGGCAAATCCAGGAAAGGGGCACTTTTATCAGTAATAGACAGAACTTCCACCGCCATGGGAGGAAGGAAGCTTAAAAGCTGGCTGGAAAAGCCCCTTTTGAGCACGGTTGAAATTAACGGCAGGCTTGATGCTGTGGCTGAGCTGTATGATGATTTTCTGAAGAGGGAAGAAATAAAGGAATACCTGAAGAGCATGTATGATATTGAAAGGCTGGCAACCCGCATAGCTTTGGGAAATGCCAACGGAAAGGATCTCATAGCCTTCAAAAATTCAGTCAGGAATCTGCCCTATATAAAGAGCCTGCTGTCTGATTGTACAAGCACCCTACTGAAGGATATATACGGGAAGTTGGATGTGCTTGAGGATTTGTTCGGAATAATTGATGCATCAATTAATGAAGATCCGCCCTTTGTACTCAGGGAAGGGAATCTCATTAAGGACGGTTATCTTCCGGAACTGGACGAGATACGTTCTGCATCGGTCAACGGAAAGCAGTGGATTGCAGAGCTGGAACAGGCTGAGAAGGAAAAGACGGGTATAAAGTCTTTAAAAATTGGCTTTAACAAGGTATTCGGCTATTATATAGACATAACAAAATCAAATCTGCCTTCGGTTCCGGAGTATTTTATCAGGAAGCAGACCCTCTCAAACTCGGAAAGATATATCACTCCTGAGCTTAAGAGACTGGAAGACCTGGTGCTGGGATCGGAGGAAAAACTTATAGAACTGGAATACCAGACCTTTATACAAATAAGGAATGAAATAGCGGGACATATCAAGAGGATACAGCAGACGGCTTCATGCCTTTCCGATCTCGACTGCCTGTGTTCCCTTGCCGAGGTATCCCAGAAATATAATTATGTAAGGCCGGAAGTAAATAATGAGGACAGAATAATTATAAAAAACGGAAGGCATCCGGTGGTGGAAGCCCAGGACAACGAACTTAAGTTCGTACCCAATGATACACAATTGGATAATGATGAGAACAGGATGCTTATTATAACCGGGCCCAATATGGCGGGAAAATCCACTTATATGAGGCAGGTGGCACTTATAACGCTGATGGCTCAGATAGGATGCTTCGTTCCGGCATCAAAAGCGGAGATTGGCGTTGTGGACAGGATATTCACCAGAGTAGGGGCTTCCGACGACCTGGCATCGGGCCAGAGCACCTTCATGGTAGAGATGAGCGAGCTTGCCAATATTATAAATAATGCAACAAACAAGAGCCTGATAATACTTGATGAAATAGGAAGAGGCACAAGTACCTTCGATGGGCTGAGCATTGCCTGGTCGGTGGTGGAATATATAGCTGACAAGGCAAAGCTTGGAGCAAAAACTCTTTTTGCAACCCACTACCATGAGCTTACAGAACTGGAGGACAAGGTTGAAGGGGTCAAGAACTATTGCATCTTGGTGGAGGAAAAGGGAAAAGACATAGTATTTCTGAGGAAAATCGCACGGGGCGGAGCAGGAGGCAGTTACGGAATTCAAGTAGCACGGCTTGCAGGAATACCGGAACCGGTACTTGAAAGGTCCTCTGAGATAATATCGATACTTCAAAAATCCGAAAAGAACAGTCACACTGATGTATATGTGAGGCGAAGGAGAAGGAACCCGGTTATAAACGACCATGAGCCTAATCTATTTAATTTTGCCAGTTTTTCATTGGCTGAAGAGCTGAAATCAGTGGATCTTGCTAACATGACACCTGTTCAGGCGCTTAACAAGCTGCAGGAGCTGCAGGATAAGGCCAAAGAAATGATATAGGAGAAAATAATATGGGGAAAATTCATATTCTGGATGAGGCAACAATAAATAAGATTGCGGCAGGAGAAGTGATAGAAAGGCCTGCTTCTATAGTAAAAGAGCTGGTGGAAAATTCTATAGATGCAGGGGCGGCATCTGTCAGCATCGAGATACAGGAAGGCGGGAAAAGCTTTATAAATGTATCGGACAACGGCTGCGGCATAATGAAGGAGGATACCGAGCAAGTATTTTTCAGGCATGCAACCAGCAAAATAAAAGATTCCGCCGATATTCAAGGAATAAGAACCCTGGGCTTCCGCGGAGAGGCTATGGCAAGCATAGCTGCAGTATCTGAGGTGGAGCTTTTAACAAAGGCAGAGGAGGATACAGCCGGAAGCCATGTTATAATCAAGGGCGGGAAGCTTGTGCAGAGTAAAAGCATCGGCTATCCTACGGGTACAAGCGTTACTGTAAGGAACCTGTTTTTTAATACTCCGGCAAGGCTGAAGTTTCTGAAAAGCGATACCTCGGAACAGGGGGCCATAGTTGACATTATTGAAAAGCTTGCCATGACAAATACAGGAATATCCATGAAGCTTACAGTAAACAACAAGGTGGTGCTGCATACTCCCGGAAACGGTGATTTGCTTTCGGTTATCCTGTGCATATACGGGAAGAGCATTGCGGGAGCGATGCTTCCCCTTGAATACTCAAATGATATTATAAGCATTGAAGGATATATAGGAAAGCCTGAAATCGCAAGAGGCAATTCTACCTATATGACTTTTTCGGTAAACAAAAGGTATGTAAAAAACAGAATGATGTCAGAAGCTGTGAAGCAGGCATATAAAACACTTCTGATGAATAACCGCTATCCTTTCAGCATTATTAACATCAATATAAAATCAGAAATGACGGATGTTAATGTGCATCCGACAAAGCAGGAGGTTAAGTTCTCAGATGAAAGGGCTATTTTCAATACATTGTACCTGGCGGTAAAAAACTGCCTTAATAACAATAGGCTGGTATTTGAGAACCTTGAAGATGTATCGGAAAATGAGGCGGTACCGTCAGCTGCATTTGAAAGCAGGGACTCCTACGAGCCGGAAAAAGTGTCTTTTGACCAGCTTTCATTCGGAAGGGAGGCCGCAGCTCCGCGGGTCGACAGCTATAAGAGGCAGTACGATTATGACAGGAAGCCGGAGGTACAGCAAAAACAGCTTAATAAGGAGTTCAATAATGATATAAGGGTAATAGGACAGTTATTCGGCACATATATTCTGGGGCAGAAGGATGATGATTTTTACATCATAGACCAGCATGCCGCCCATGAAAGGATAATGTTCGAGTATATAAAAGAAAAGTATAATGAAAAGAATATTTCCGTGCAGGAGCTTATGATGCCCATTGTTATTGAATTAAGCCCTGCAGAGAAGTTACTGTATACGGAAAACAGCCTTATTTTTCAGAATCTTGGTTTTGAAATTGAATGGTTCGGAGAAAATACCCTGGCAATAAGAGCAGTGCCGATATTAATGGGTGAGCCTTGCACCGGAGAATTTTTCAGCAATATCCTTGATTCTCTCAAGGAAACGGCACCTAATACATCTTCTCCTTTGGAAAAGATTATAATAAGCATGGCCTGCAAGAATTCGATAAAGGCGGGGGACACCATTACACCTGAGGAAATAAGCGTGCTGCTGGAGAGGCTGATGAAAACAAGCCAGCCATATACCTGCCCTCACGGAAGGCCGACTATAATAACCATGAGCAGATACGAGCTGGAGAAAAAGTTCAAAAGAATAGTTTAAGCTCAAGAGGTGTTTAGAATTGCTGCAAAAAATTTGCATACTCGCAGGGCCTACAGCCGTAGGGAAGACAGAGATATCACTTGCCCTGGCAAAGAGTCTTTGCGGTGAAATAATATCGGCAGACTCTGCGCAGGTTTATAAATATATGGATATAGGAACGGCAAAGCTCAAGGAAGAAGAAATGCAGGGTATAAGGCATTATATGATAGACGAAGTTACTCCTGATATGGATTTCAGTGTAGCCCAGTTCAGGGAAAAAGCTGAATTGTATATAAAAGATATCAACGACAGGGGCAAGCTGCCGATAATAACGGGAGGAACAGGGCTTTACATAAACTCCCTGCTTAATAATCTGGATTTTACAGACTCCATTTCCGATGAGGTGTACAGGAAGGAAATGCAGGAAACAGCTCAAGTAAAAGGAAATGAATATGTGCATGCCATGCTTGAAGCTGTTGATCCGGCATCTTATAAGAGGCTTCATCCGAATGACCTGAGAAGAGTGATAAGAGCCCTGGAGGTTTATAAGCATACAGGCAGGCCGATTTCATACTTTCAGGAAGAATCCCGGAAACAACCGCCAAGGTATGACTTTGCATACATCACATTGACAATGGACAGGCGAAAGCTTTATGAAAGAATCGATCAGAGGGTGGACAAAATGATGGCATCCGGGCTGGTAGAAGAAGTGGAAGGGCTTATTAAGAGAGGATACGGCAGAGAGCTTAATTCAATGCAGGCATTGGGCTACAAGGAGATTGCGGATTATTTGCATGGATTGATTACGAAAGACGAAGCAGTGAGGATATTGAAAAGAGATACAAGGCATTATGCCAAAAGGCAGCTGACCTGGTTCAGAGGGGATAAGAGGGTGAATTGGGTGGATGTTGGCAGTTTCTTCAGAAAGGAAGTCATAGTGGAAAATATAATTAGGTATATTGCAGGAAAAATTCCTTTAATATAGAATAAATAACTAATAATTATATAATAATATAAATATACATATACTTGGCATTTGCTTATTTTATTTTGGAGGGGAATAGGATGAACAAGGTAAATATAAATCTTCAGGATGTGTTTTTGAATCAGGTCAGGAAAGAGCACATCACCATAACCATCTATCTGGTAAATGGCTTTCAGCTCAGAGGAAATGTCAGAGGCTTCGACAACTATACAATAGTACTGGATAACGAAGGGAAGCAGCAGCTGGTTTATAAGCATGCTGTATCAACTATTATACCTGTAAAACCGATTAATTTCGCTTTTAGCGATAACAAACCTGCGGATAATACTGTTAAGTAAATGATTCCATTACAATCAAGGGGGTATCGCAAAACTGTTGAATAATAGTTTGCGGTATCCCTTTCATATTCGGAGAATAATGCGACATAACTTCAATTGTCTCAATATGCAGGTTTATGCTATAATAATTGCAGGAATTTAGCCTAATGAAGAAAAAGAGGTAATATTATGCACTATAAAACAACAGACTATCTTATTAACAAGCTGAACATAAGCAAGAAGATAATAGATATCTGCGTATCCACCGAGGAAGAAGTCTCGGAGCAATTCAAAAAGATTGATGAAGTAAGTGAGTTTAATCAGTACAAGGTACTTGCCGCTATGCAGAGGAACAGGATTAGCGAAATGCATTTTAACTGTTCTACCGGCTACGGATACGGGGATGTGGGACGTGAAGCCCTGGAGAAGGTATACGCGGAAGTATTCGCCTGCGAGGATGCCCTGGTAAGGCCGCAAATAGTATCGGGTACCCATGCACTGGCTTTATGTCTGTTTGGTATATTAAGGCCCGGTGACGAGCTTATCTCAGTTACGGGAAAGCCTTATGATACTTTGGAGAACATTATCGGAACAACAGATAAACGCCCTGCCGGATGCCTCAGTGAGATGGGAGTGGTATACAAACAGATAGAGCTTACTTCGGCAGGAAAAATAAATTACAATGAAATAACAAAGAAGATAAGCGAAAAGACAAAGATGATACTGATACAAAGATCCCTGGGCTATTCCTGGAGGCCTTCCCTGACTTTGGAGGATATCGAATATACTATAAAATTCATCAAGATAATGAATCCGAATATAATCTGTTTGGTTGACAATTGCTACGGAGAATTCCTCGATTTCAAGGAGCCTACAGAGGCAGGTGCGGATATTATAGCAGGTTCGCTGATTAAAAATCCCGGGGGAAGCATTGCACCTACCGGAGGATATGTATGCGGAAGGGCTGATTTGGTGGAAATGGCCGCAAACAGGCTTATCGCTCCGGGTATAGGAAAAGAATGCGGTGCTACCCTTGGGATTAACAGGCTTTTTTTCCAAGGCCTTTTTATTGCTCCTCATATAGTATCTGAGGCAGTCAAAGGAGCAGTATTCTGCTCAAGGCTGTTTTCAAAGCTGGGCTTTGAAGTCAATCCCGATTACAATGCCAAAAGAAGTGATATCATTCAAGCTATCAAGTTCAATAACAAAGATGCGCTCATTGCTTTCTGCCAAGGTATTCAAAAGGGTTCCCCGGTTGATTCCTTTGTAGACCCTGAGCCTTGGGATATGCCTGGCTACAATGATCAGGTGATAATGGCCGCAGGAGGCTTTGTACAGGGAGCGTCTATCGAGCTGAGCGCGGATGCACCTTTGAGGCCTCCCTATATTGCATATTTGCAAGGCGGAGTGACATTTGAGCATGTAAAAATCGGATTGATTTATGCTTTGCAGAATCTGGCAGGCAAAGGGTGCATAAGCATATAAAGCTGCATGCAGCATTCAGGTTTTGCAAGGTTTAGTTAAGCAGTATTAATGACTATATTAGAAAGTATTATTAGTACTGCGCTTCTGTTTTATTTACATTGAACTTTCCTAGTGGTATAATTTTTAATTATTATTGAAGAAATATTTGAAATGAGGTGGCAGTAATGACAAGTCTCAGTGATTTGATTAAGAATGATATATTATATGTGATTAATCCACAGGAGTACCAAAGGGAAGAACTCATAAACCTGCTGAAGGATCATCCGGAAATACGCTTTGTATCTCTGGCCGGTGCGGATCTGACAGGCAACAGTACAGATGAGAGAATACCTGTAAGGGCTTTTATCGAGGATATAGAAGAGTTTCTTAACGGTTCTGTTCAAACTGACGGATCAAGTGTTGTGCTACCCGGCATAGCAACACTTAATGATGGAAAGTTGGATTTAGTCGCCGATACCAATTCCATTTGGTTCGTAGATTATAATTATGAGAACATTGATTATGAGACAGGCAGGCCTGTAGGCACTTTGAGAATTCCTTCCTTTCTGATGCACGGCAATAAGTATGTGGATTCAAGATCAATTCTTATTCGTGCAATAAACCGTTTCAAGGCTGAAATAATGAGTATTCTTGAAAAACATCCGTCCGTATGCATAGAATACGGAATTAGCTGCGGCGATATTGATGAAATTTTGTTGACTTCAGCTACAGAGCTTGAATTCTGGGTAATGACCCCCAACGACAAGGCAGATGTGGAAGCCCTTACAGCTTCCCAGGAACTTCAGGAATCATATTGGAAAAGGACCAAGGGAATAGTCAGAACCTCTCTGGAGCAGTCGCTTATACTGATGGATAAGTACAACCTGAAACCTGAAATGGGGCATAAGGAGGTTGGAGGCATAAAGGCAAAGCTTGATGAAACAGGCAACCTCACTCATATAATGGAACAGCTGGAGATAGACTGGAGATATGATACTGCCCTCCAGGCAGCAGATAATGAAAAATGGGTCAGATACATTGTAAAAGAAGTATTCAGGAAAAACGGGCTTGATGTTACGTTCAATGCAAAACCAATTGAAGGGGTTGCAGGAAACGGCGAACATACTCATATAGGAGTTGCTGCAAGGCTCAAGAATGGCAAAACAGTGAATCTGTTTACTCCGTCGGATATGAAAAAGGATTTTTTGAGTGTTATCGGATACGGAGCCTTAATGGGGCTGCTGAAGAACTATGAAGCTATAAATCCTTTCATTTCATTTACAAATGATGCGTTTAACAGGCTTAAGCCGGGATTTGAAGCACCGGTATGCATAGTATGCTCCTTAGGACATGATGTTGAAACACCATCCAGGAACAGAACTATACTTGCAGGATTGGTCAGAAATATGAGTAATCCGCTTGCTACACGTTTTGAGGTCAGATCACCAAATCCCAAGACAAACACATATCTTGCACTTGCAGCGATTTATCAGTCAATGCTGGATGGTATAAAGGCTGCCTGCGAATCCGGCAAATCTAACGCCGAGCTTGAAAAAGAAATATCAAAGACGCCGGAGTCAGAAGGCTTCTACCTTGAAAAAGGCAGGGCATACAGAAGCGAGGAGGATGTTTTCGAGTATTATTCCCAGGAGGAAAGAAACAGATTATTTGGAGTACATCCGGCAACAGTATATGAGAATATTAAAAATTTAGCGGAATATCCTGAAAAGCTCAGTGTGATACTGGAAGGAAATGTTCTGGATGAAGAGCTGGTAAAGAGCTTTACCACAGCTGTCATAAACAGATGGGTAACTGAGATAATAAACAGGCTGCTTCCTGAAAACATGGATACTGTGAGAAAGTGCAGGGCTGTTCACAGCAAACAGAAAGCCCAGGATCTGGATATAACCTATTGGGCGCAGGTTGACCACCTGAGGCACTATCTGATGAAGGACACCTATAATTCAAAGTCACTCTTCACAAGAGTGAGAGAAGCTGCAAAAGCAAAAGACTATGAAACCCTGTCCCAGCTTCAGAAGGAAATGGCTGAAAAAATGAGTGAATTAAAAGAACTGTACAGTGACTATAAGAAGAATTTGATAGATATTTAAATATAATGATCAAAAGGGGTATCGCTAATTACTTAAGTAGTTAGCGATATTCGTTAATTAAGAAGGTACCAAAGTAAAGGGTGGGCCGAATTAATCGATTAAATTCTGACCATTCGATATTTTTTGTATTATAAAAATCGAGTATTTTTAAGCTTACTTTGATATTATTTTGGTATGAAAGGGAGGGAGATAATGTTAAAGGAATTAAATCATGTTATAGACTATATTGAAGATCATTTAACCGATGATATATCTCCCGAAATAATATCCGAATATGCCGGGGTTTCTGACTATCACTTCAGAAAGATATTCTTTTATCTTTCAGGTTTGACTCTTAGTGAATATATTAAGAACAGGAAGCTGTCGGAAGCCAATAAGGATTTATTGCATGGAGAAAAAGTAACGGATGTTGCTTTTAAGTATGGTTATCAGTCAATGGACGGATTTACCCGGGCATTTAAGAAATGGAGCGGATTTTTACCCTCAGATGTAATCAAAAAAGGCATAATAAAATCGTTTCCCAAGCTTTCATTCATAATAACAGTCAAGGGAGGAATTAATATGGAATATAGAATTGAGGATAAACCGGCGTTTAATTTAGTTGGTGTAAGTAAACGTGTCCCTATGCAATTTGAAGGTATCAATCAAGAGATTGTTAAGCTTGCAGAAAGCATAACGGAGGAACAAAAAAAAGAAATGCATTCTCTTCAAAATATGGAGCCTTATGAAATTGTCAATGCTTCTTATGATGCCGATGCTAACTTCTTAAGAGAAGAAGGGGAGTTAACTCACTTGATAGGTATTTTAACCACTGAAAATCACGTAAGTGACCTATTGGAAAAAGTAACCGTCGAAGCTTGTACCTGGGCCGTATTTCCGAATGAAGGAGCATTTCCTTCCACGCTGCAGAATACAATGGCAAGTATATATTCAGAATGGCTTCCTTCGTCGGATTACGAAGTAATCAATGCTCCTTCCTTTTCATTTACTAAGATGGATAAACATAAGAAAGATTACGCTTACAGTGAAGTTTGGATTCCTGTCCGGAAGAAATAAAACAAAAAAAATATATCCGATAACCAGCTTGAGTACCTAGCGGTTATCGGATTATTTTTATTTTATGGATCTGAAAACTCCTATTACTTTTCCCAGAATCGAAAGCTCCTTGGCTATTATCGGCATGAGGTAGGGATTCTCCGGCTGCAGTCTGAAATAATCCTTTTCTTTATAAAAGGTCTTGACTGTAGCTTCATCATTTAACAATGCTACTACAATATCCCCGTTCTTGGCGACTGACTGCTTCCTGACAATTACAAAATCACCGTCAAATATACCGGCATTTATCATGCTGTCACCTTTTACAATCAGCATAAAAGCTTCACTGTTTCCGACAAAATCTATAGGCACCGGAAATGTATCTTCGATGTTTTCTTCGGCAAGTATGGGCAGGCCTGCTGTAACCTTGCCGACGACAGGCAGCTCCACCATTTCCTTTTTTGTAACAATAGAACTGTTGCTGTCGAGGACTTCAATGGCACGGGGCTTTGTCGGATCCCTGCGGATATATCCCTTTCTCTCAAGTCTCTCAAGATGGCCGTGAACGGTAGAAGTGGACTTCAGCTTCACAGCATCACATATTTCCCTGACAGAAGGGGGATATCCTTTTTTATTGATCTCTTTTTTTATGAAATTCAAGACTTCAAATTGCTTTTTGCTTAAATCATCAATATTCATATTACTCTCCAATATATATAATTCCCAATAATTTCTTCTATAATTATAACACAACAGGTTTAAAATTTCAAACATACGTTCGTAAATTTTTAATTTTTTTCTTGACATAGTACATATGTTCGCATATAATGGAGAAAAGAACAAATGTTCGCTATGGAGGTAATTATATGAAAAGGTATGTTATAAGGAGCAAATCAAGGTTTATAGTCTCTGTTGGCATTATAATGATATTTGCAATGTCTTCGCTTTTTACACTTGCAGTAAGTGCCAGAGAGAATCAGGATGTCCCAATGATTCCTGAATATGTGGAAGAGGGGGATACATTGTGGAACATGTCACAAAAGCATAAGGGAGATATGGATATAAGGGAATATATTTCGAGGGTCATGGAGATCAATGAGCTGCAGAACGCAAATATAAAGCCTGGAGAACTTTTATATTTCCCAAGCTTTAAATAGAATACTTATTTAATTACAAGGTCTTCGATATCCTTCTTTAATATAGCCAGTTTAATGTTGTTGGATATTGTCGGCATTTTCTCCATTATGGCAACAACAGGCTGATATGCATTTCCTATGGCGATTGTTTTTTCTTCTTCTACAACTTCGCTGGCACCATCAATAATCAACTCGTATTTTTGCAGCTTGATTTCAAAGCTGTTATGATTTGTATCTAATGTACAGTAAGCCCTTGAGACTTCCCTGCCTTTTGCTATTCCGGAAAACTCCAGGATGTTATTGTCTAAGCGCTCAAAGAAGAAAGGCGGTATTACTTCGGTTTCTTCCTCATAATAATCGGTTGTTATATCTTTTAAACTCAGCTCATCTACAATTATTAAGTAATCCTGTATACCTGCAGCTATATTTTCGGCACATTTTGTGATTCTGTCTATATTTCGATACAGCCACTTTTCCTTGTCGATTCTTTTGCAATATAACATTATCCTTGGAACCAGAATGTACTTCTTTTCCTTATGATAAGCAACTAATGAAAATCCATCATATCTGTCATCAGGTGCAATACCGAATTTTTCAAATTCAGGGGGCTCATATTCATCATTTAACACAATGTCAAAGTAAATGGAAGAATCAATATTTGCAAGTGTCATTTTATTAGCGCTCAGATATTTGACAAACAACTTTTTTTTCATCTCTTCATTTATATCCAGTTCTTCCGATAACTCTTCCAGGCCGGAATCTTTTCCTTTAATAATAGATTTTGTATCTATCTTGTTTTTTCTTTCCAGCATATCCATGGAGCTGTTAAATAGGAGGGAGGGATACTGGTTAACATATCGGTCAATGTTTTTTGTTTTTATTTTTATAATATTGTCGTATAGGAAGAATTCTTTTTTATCAATAAGTTTTTTAAAAATTACATCCCATTGTATAATTATTTTATTATCCTTATTGACCAGCGGTATCCCGTTAATTGTGTCAATTATACAATACAGAACTTCCTTTACCCTGCCTTTTTCTACTTGCTCATTAACTCTGGCCAGTATCTGATATATTATGAATAAAACATATATTAATGTGGTAATAAGCCAAGTAGTGCTGAAGTCAATGTATAGTATTTTCAAAAAAACAAACTCAGTTATCAGCAAGGAAATATAAGCTGTAAATACAAAGATATTAGTAGAAGCATTAATCAATATTAGCACCGCCTTCTTATACAAATATGAAGCAAGCATTTAAATATAATATCGGCATAATATATTCATCTCTGAATAGATTATTGAAGAATTTCCCAAGCTTGC
>JAGOLK010000085.1 GCA_017994115.1 Clostridia bacterium
ATTGCCGCCTTTAATATCTTTTTCTTTTTGAAGAAGACAAGATGCCCAGTTCATCCCTGTACTTCGCCACTGTCCTCCTGGAAATCATATATCCTTCCTTCACAAGTAAATCTGCTATATGCTGATCGCTTAGAGGCTTGCTTGCATCCTCGCCGCTTACGTAACTCTTAATCATTTTTTTGATGCTTTCAGAAGAAATCGCTTCTCCGTCCTGATTATCAACACCGCTTTTGAAAAAGTACTTTATCTCAAATATCCCCCGGGGTGTTTGCACATATTTGCCGTTTATTGCCCTGCTTACTGTTGACTCATGTACATTTACCATTTCAGCAATCTTCTTCAGTGTCATTGTTTTCAGAAACATGGGCCCCTTTTCAAAAAAATCCATCTGATAATCCAATATAGCTTTCACAACATTATATAAAGTGTTTTTCCTGTGCTCAAGGCTCTTTATCAGCCACATTGCAGAGGACAGCTTATTGCTTATGAAAGCGGAGGCCTGAGATGACTTATCCTCGGAAATCAGCATCTTTTTGTAAAATTGATTTATCATAAGTTTGGAACCATAATAGTCATTGACCATTACTACATATTCTTTTCCTACCTTTTCAATATAAGCGTCAGGGGTTACATATTTAGTTGAGGTACCCTCCTCAAATGCCCGGCCGGGTTTTGGTTCAAGGTTCTTAATAATATCGCTGTATTTCTGAGCTTCTTCAATGCTTATAGAGAGCTTTTTCGATATATTGTTAATCCTGTTGGATGCAATATCATCCAGGTGGTTAATTATAATCACTTCAATTTTCTTATCATAAATATCTTTATTTCTAAGCTGTATTAAAAGGCATTCCTTCAGATTTGATGCGCCTACTCCAAAAGGCTCAAAGGTCTGGATCACACTTAATGCTTCCTCTACCTCCTCCGGCTTCACATCAAGAATGGCTGCCAGATCTTCCTTTGTAATGGTAAGATATCCGTTTTCATCAAGACTCTCAATAATATACTCTCCGATGTCTCTAAGCTTTTTGCTTATCTGGGATACCCGCAGCTGTGAAATAAGGTGATCTTTCAATGTATATGAGTAGGTTATGAAATTCTCATAAGAGAGTTCAGCAGCCTCATCACTGTCAAAGCCCTCCTCAGCATAACTCTTACCCTGAAACTGGAAGTATTCCTTCCAATCAATTTCTTTTTCTTTTTCCTTTTTATCCTGTTTTTGCTGTACTTCGGATTTTTCATCCCTGTTATCGTCCGCCAGTTCAAGAACGGGATTATCTTCCAATTCTTGCTGCAACAGCTCCTCAAGCTCTACTGCAGGCAATTGAAGTATCTTCAGAGCCAGCTTTAGTTCAGGCGTCATAATCAGCTTCTGCTGTTGTTCTATTAATAAATCATATCCCATTCTCATTTCATCACCCCCCATCAATGAAATAATACTATCCTATGCAATAAATTATCTATTATTATTATATAGCATAAATCCACTTATATTATAGCATATATGAGGGACAAGTCATAATTATTTGCTTCTGTAAATAAAAGGAATAATGCGCCGAAGCGCATTATATAATTTATCATAATATCATTTTTCACCTTTTTCATAGGGAATTCCGCCTGCAGCCGGTCCAACCGCTCTTCCTACAAATCCTGATACCGCAAACATCGTCATTATATATGGAAGCGCATACAGAAACTCCCTGGGAACCGGCAAATTTGTCGCAACTGTTTCCAGTGCAACAGCAAAGCCGAAGAATAGGCATGCTAACGCCGCCCCTATCGGATTCCATTTCCCGAATATCAATGCAGCCAGTGCAATGAAGCCCTTGCCTGCTATCATTCCCTCCTTGAAAAGGCTCATTGACCCTATGGAAAGTGATGCTCCGCCTATTCCTGCAAGTACACCGCTTATCATTACACATATGTACCTTATTACATAAACATTAACCCCCAATGTATCGGCAGCTCTTGGGTGTTCACCTACAGCACGGACTCTTAATCCGAAGGGGGTCTTATACATTACGTAATATGATATGATTACCATGGCAAACGCCAAGTAAGTAAACAGATTAAAGGGCCCTACAGCTTTAAAGTATTCAACATTGTCCGTCTGCCCCGGCCTTCCCCAGATTTCAACCAGCAGGAAGGTAGTGAGGCTGGCTGCCAGAATATTTATCGCAGTACCCACTATAACCTGATTTGCTTTGAAATATATACTCATGAACGCCAAAAGCAGTCCGAACAGGCCTCCGACAACCATGGCACCTAAAAGCCCTGCCCAGGGGGAACCTGTCTTATATGAGAAAAATACCGCACTAAAAGCACCGACTGTCATAATTCCTTCGAGGCCTATATTGAAAACACCGGATCTTTCGGAGAAGTTGCCTCCCAGGGAGGCGAATATCAGCGGAGTAGCCGACCTTATGCTGGCTGTAACTACTATGCCAATTATGGTTAAAATGCCTACGCCCTCCATTCTATTCCACCTCCTCTTTCACTGCAGTTCTCTTCAAGTCCTTGTTCAGTTTAATGTTCTCCATTACTACCTTAACAAAGTTTGCAGCTACAAAAAGTATGATTATTCCCTGAATGATACCGACAACCTCTTTGGGAATCCCTTGTATCTGCATAAGGGGGCCGCCCTTTTGCAGTACTCCGAAAAGAAATGCCGAGAGTATGATTCCGATGGGATGGTTATTTCCTACCAGCGAAACGGCAATTCCATCCAATCCATAGCCTGTAAAACCGAACAGGTTATTTACCCTGTATTGGACTCCCGTAGCCATTATGCTTCCTGCCAGCCCTGCAAACAAACCTGAAACAATCATTGAAAGGATTATATTTTTCCTGACGCTTATCCCGCCATATTCGGCTGCATGCGGATTGAAGCCGACAGCTCTTATTTCATACCCTCTTACAGTCTTATTAAGGATATAATAAGCAATCAGGGCTACTATCAGGGAAAGGATTATTCCAATGTGCAGTCTTGAATGTTTAAACTGCTCAAAAGCCTGGGAAAACCTCCAAAGCTTAGCGGTATCGGCAATTTCAATGGAATAGGCTTTGCCGGGTACATTCAATACTGTCCTTACCAGAAAATTACTCGTATACATTGCAATGTAATTCATCATTATTCCATTTATTACTTCATGGGAGCCCACCTTGGCCTTAAGCCAGCCGATAACCGAAGCCCAAATCCCGCCGGCGACGGTGCCTGCAAGCAGTGTCAGAGGGAGGTGCAGTATTGCCGGCAATCCCGCAAAAGCCCATCCTGCCCATACTGCAGTAATAGATCCGATAATAAACTGGCCTTCCACTCCTATGTTGAAAAGATTGCATTTGAATGCGAAAGCAATAGACAGGCCTGTCAAGATAAGCGGGGTAACGGTAACCAAAGTCTCTCCGGTTTTATTCCAATCCCCGAGGCTTCCTTTTATCATGGCAGTATATGCTATTATCGGGTCACTGCCAAAGGAGTAAACCAGAATACCCCCCGCAATAACAGAAATAAATATTGCGACAAGGGGATATGCGATTTCCCTTAACGTATTCAACAGTCCTTCTTTAAATTCATTCATTCCAGATTCCATTTCACATTCCCCCTATACAGCATCCTGAGCACTGCCGCCAGCCATCATAATGCCAAGCTTCTTCTCTGTTGCATCCTTTGCATCAAGGATTCCTACGATTTTTCCGTCATACATTACTGCTATCCTGTCTGACAAATCCATTATCTCATCCAGTTCAAGGGAAACCAGAAGCACAGCTTTGCCTTCGTCCCGCAGCTCTATTAGCTTTTTGTGCACAAACTCTATTGCCCCCACATCCAGTCCCCTTGTAGGCTGTGAAGCTATACAAAGCTTTGGATCTCTGTCAATTTCCCTTGCAACAATCAGTTTTTGCTGGTTTCCTCCCGAAAGGGATTTTGCCAGTACCCGTTCATTCGGTGTCCTGACGTCATATTCCTTAATAAGCCTTCTGCAATATTCCCTTATTTTTTGGTAGTTCAGCCCAAAACCTTGTCTGAACTGCTTCATGTGATGGCTCCCCAATATGGAATTCTCCGCCAGGCTATATGCCAGTACCAGGCCTCTCTTATGCCTGTCCTCCGGTATATGCCCCACTCCGCTGGCAATTACCTCCTTCGGAGTTAGGTTTGTAATATCCTTGCCGTCCAGAAGAATTTCTCCCGCTTCTGCTTTTGAAAGCCCGGTTATGGCTTGTACAAGTTCACTCTGACCGTTGCCGTCCACTCCGGCGATTCCGAGTATTTCACCGCCATAAACCTGAAGGTCTACCCCTTTGACTGCCTCAAGCTTCCTGTTGTCCGATACCCTCAGGTCTTTGATCTCCAGAATCGGAGCAGTAATTTCAGCTTCCTTCTTCTCCACCGTGAGGCTTACTTTTCTGCCCACCATCTTTTCTGCAAGTTCATCAATGTTTGTATCCTTTGTATTCAGCGTGTCGATGACCTTGCCTCTTCTGATGATTGTTACCCTGTCGCTCATAGACATTACTTCCTTGAGCTTGTGGGTGATGAGTATTATTGACTTGCCCTGGGCCACCAGGCTCCTTAAAATAACGCATAATTCCTCAATCTCTTGCGGTGTCAGCACCGCAGTCGGTTCATCAAGAATAAGAATTTCAGCCCCCCTGTAAAGAGTCTTCAATATTTCAACCCTTTGCTGCATTCCTACGGAAATATCCTGTACAACAGCCAGCGGATCCACTTTCAATTCATATTTCTTCGAAATTTCCTCCACATCCTTTATTGCCTTGTCAAGATCCAGAGTAGTTCCCTTTCTCGGTTCCTTTCCCAGGATGATATTTTCTGTAACGGTAAAGGGCTGAACAAGCATGAAGTGCTGGTGAACCATCCCAATTCCGTGTGAAATTGCCACATTCGGATTGATTATCCTGACCGGCTTTCCCTTTATGAATATCTGTCCTTCATCCGGCTGGTAAAGCCCGTAAAGTATATTCATAAGCGTAGACTTGCCGGCGCCGTTCTCACCCAGCAATACATGTATCTCCCCCTGCTCGATTTTCAGATTGATATTGTCATTTGCCCGTATGCCGGGAAAGGATTTGCTTATACCTTTCATCTCAATTACTGCAGGCAATTTATATCCCACCTCCCAAATCAAATAAGAAAGCTTTCTCAAAAAATGCAATATTTCACATGTTTCAATTATATCATTTTAAACAGGAGATTGTGAAGTAAAAGCTAGATGCAGTAGTGCATCTAGCTTTAATTCATCATGTAACAACATGATGTTGATTACTTTATTTCTACCGGTTTGAATGTCTCTAATTCTTCTCTTGTTGTCGGAACAACTATGGTGCCGTTAACAACTAACTCTTTAGCCTTATCTGCAACTGTTTTAATTTCAGCAGATACATTATTGCCGCCATCGCTGTAACCTACACCGTCTTCCTTAAGTCCAAGCTCAATTTTCTTGCCGCCCTGGAACTTATCGTCGGCATATGACTTGATGATTGTATATGTACCTACGTCAACTCTCTTAATCATGCTGCAGAGAACCTTGTTGTTATTTGATACCGCCGACTGATCCTGGTCAACACCGATTGCCCAGAAATTATTTTCGTCAGCTGCCTGTATAACACCTATACCGCAAGCACCGGAAGCGTGATAGATAACATCAGCCTTCTGCTTGAACTGTGAAATTGCTATTTCCTTGCCCTTGTCAGGATTGTCGAAAGCACCTGTATAATTTACAAGTACTTTTGCATTTGGATTAACGGATTTGACACCGGCAACAAAACCTACTTCAAATTTCTGTATCAGCGGGAAGTCCATTCCTCCGACGAAGCCGATAACGTTCGACTTTGTTGCAAGGCCGGCAATAGCGCCTACCAGGAATGAGCCTTCATGCTCTTTGAATGTGACTGACATAACGTTTGGCTTTTCAACGACTTCATCAATCAAACCGAATTTCATGTCGGGATACTGATCTGCAGCTGCAGTCATAGCCTGCTGCATAAGGAAGCCGACAGCTATAGAAAGGTCAACTGATTGAGCCATATTACCTATATTAGCTTCATAATCTTCCTGCTTTGTTGACTGAAGTATAACCGGTTCAACCCCAAGTTCTTTTCCGGCCCTTTGGATTCCTTCCCAGGCCGAGTCATTGAAGGACTTGTCTCCAAGGCCGCCAACGTCCGTTATCATACCAAAGGATAATTCTGGCTTTGCTTCTTCTGCCGGAGCCTTTTCAGCTTCCTGAGCCGGTTCAGCCGGTGCCTGTGCCGGCTGGGCGCAGCCTGTAAACATTGTCATAACCATCACAATCGCCAATATTAGTACTAAACCCTTTTTTAACATCAATCTTCCCCCTTAATAATATAATTAGATGTTTATTATATTACAATTGTATTACAATTGCAATACAAATATATTATAGTATTTTCCAACAAAAATTTCCACCCT
>JAGOLK010000086.1 GCA_017994115.1 Clostridia bacterium
TGTACAGAAAGGCTTTCAAGCATCATGGAGCAGCCGGGCTGCTTTGCACGGCATTCACGGATGTAGGTATATATCAACTCCCTGAGCCCCGGACTCAGCTCAAAACAATTATTTTTCAGCACCAGATTTCTATTGCCGAACAGCTCTTCTGCCATTGTTTCAAGAAATGTATTTTCGAAATAGAGAATAAAAGCCTTGAAATCGATAGTGCCCGTGTCTTCTATTCGATGGCTCTGCATGGGGTTGCATGGGAAAACGCTTTTTTCTTTTAATTTATGCAGTTTATTCTCCATTCTGACCAAGGGGGACTGTTTCATGGAAATTATATAATGGTATTGATTGCATGCGCATTCCTCCAGCATTATATAGGAGGTTTCTATGACCGCCAGATTTAAGCATGGATATACTTGGGACTTATTCATTTGCACATCAGGGAAAGTCGGTTTTAGTGCCAGTAAAAAGTCTTCCATAATCTCACTCTCTTACAAAAGGTTATCTCAATAAACTCATCTCATGTTTATCGGGCAGTATTCAGGAGCAGACTATTTTCCGCTTCCTTCTATTTTATCATATTTTAAGAAAAATGTGGCATTTTATGTAAAGGTAATTAATAAAAAAGCAGAAGGTATGGCTCCTTCTGCTCTTGCATTGCTATATTCAGTTCATACTATCCTTAACGCAGTATCAGCTTTTTTATCGCATTGTTGAGCATTACCGCTGCCTGCTCCATTGTCATTCTGGATTTCGGCTTGAAGTAAGTGCCTGCAAAGCCTTCGTACAAACCCATTGCAGCCATTGACTCCACTGCTTCCACGGCATCCGGAGATATGTCAGCTTTATTCGTAAAGGTTCTGCTGCCTATGGATACTTCACTGATTGTGGTACTATCCAATAGGATTGATATCGCATTATGGATGATTTTGCTTGCTCCTTCTATGGTCAGCACAGCATCAGGGTTGAACAGGATGCCTTCTTCACCGTCTATTATGCCGGCTTCATAGGCGGCGGCAATTTCATTCCTGTACTTGTAATTTTCCCCGATATTCTTAAAGTCTGAAGCTTTGCCGCTGGTCACCAGTCCGAACATGCGGGACAAATATGCCAAAAGCTCTCCTTTGGTAATATATCTGTCTCCGGGGAAAGTATTTCCCCTTCCCAGGTCTATGATTCCCCAGCCGGCCAATTCTTTTGCCGGGCTGACAGCCCACTCAGACAGTTCGAACTCATTTGAAATGTTAATCTTATTGCTGGCGTTTTCCGCATATCTTTCCTTTAGCTTGGACATATCAAGCAGTTCATTGGGATCTGTCTCCGGATGGGTAACCCAGACATCATCCTTGGCTTGCTGAATTGCCTGTTCAATATAATTTTCGTCTATGACCTCCTGCTGTATTTCCGGTTTATAATTGTTACTGCCGGAGTAATTGCTTACGGAAGCTATTAGAGCGCCTTCATATGAAATAGTTCCAACTGCATAGAAGAAGCTGTGCAAGCCGTCACTGTCATGATCAAGGGGCGGATTATCCGTGACAAACCTATAGTCCGGATCGACTTTTTTCCATGAGCCTCGAATCTGCTCCTCGCTGGGAATGAAGCCGTCCATTTGACGAAGCAGGACCTTTCTCAAGTCAATGGAAAAATCATTAACAGTCAGTATAGCAGCTTCATTATTGCCAAACATTGTCTCCCTGTTTGAGTCCGGGTCATTATTCACGCTGCCTCCTGCATCGGTTGAATCGCTGTTGGCTTCTGCCTGTGGATTTGCCCATCTGCATATATATACATCTTTGGTAATCGCCGTAGGATCCGGTAAAGCAGAATCTACAGGCAAACATGTCAGCGGAAGCTCACGTTCTTTTACGCTGTCTTGCAATTGGTCTATTACCAGAGTTGTGAATTCTTTATATAATTTCTGAATCTCACTATCTGATAACGGCTCGGTAATCCAGTATGTCATCTCTACGGCCAAATCCTCCAGGGGCTTTGTGCCCCTTGAATTTATACCTCTTACATAAAGGAATTCGTAATTGTCGTAATAGGAGCCTTCGTCTTCATCAATTACCTCAAAGTGATTCATTGTGAAGACCAAACCATGCCATACACTTTGCTCCCAACTGCGGACGGTCCAGCTGTCATACCGCAGCTCTGCAATGACATTATGCCCGGGTTTAAATCGTAGTCATAACTGAATTTGCCGTTCTGGCTTACGCAGTGAAACTCCGTTACATCCTGGGTGTGAGGCACGAAGTATTTTATATATACATCCTTGTTGTATTCTATAAATATCGGCCTGTCATCATCCTGAACCCCTATTTGGGCAGAGCTTACTGTGCCTTTCAGAGTATCATTGAAAAAGTCTGCATAATCTATTGCAATATGTTTAAATGGATTTGTAGGATTCACATATTCGCTTTCCGCATCCCTCTCAGGCACCCTGATGCTTATCTTATCATCCTTTATGAGGTTGATTCTGCTGTAGCCGGGTGTTATGGCATCATTCTGAAGGTCTACTCTGAAAACCCCGTTATTGCAGGAGGAGGGCCATTCAAATACCTGGCTGTCACCTCGGCGGACAACAACAGTTATGTTTCCGGTATAATTCTCAAGGACTCCTGCCTGCTGTGCTTCAGTCCCCTTATCTTCCTGAATGGTGCCGGAGACATAATCCCTGTAGCCGCAGGCGGTATCGATTTTAATATCAAAGCCTTTAGTATCCTTTTTTCTCTTTGTCAAAAAGCACCAACGCTTGTTAATCAAATCCGTATCATAACCCAGGATATTCAGGTATAACCGGACCCATCCGTCAATATCTATGTTCATATAGCCTTCATCTATTGTGGTTGCTATGATGCCTGCAAGCCGCAGCTCCAAATCCGCAAGGGTTATGCCGCATATCTTGGCATAAACCTTCGGCCCGATGCCAAGGCTGGCGCTGACCTGCCCGAAGAAGTCGGCATCACAATTTACATAGCAGTCACTGACAAGATAGGGACGAAAGGACACGGGGACACCGAAAAAGGTGGAACCGCGGATTCCGGCTCCGATACTGAGGCCTTCCTTGAAGAATACATTTAAAGTAAAATCACCGTTAATATTGCCCATGAGATATATGCCTGCACCGGCTGCAAAGCTTCCGCCATCGGTAGGTGTACCAAGCCCCATTAACAGAATGCAGAAATCCTCGGTTACATTGCAGGCAGCCGTTGCCGTCAGGTTGATTTCCTCACCGCTGGTAATGCAAAAATCATAGCCGTCAAAAAAGCTGTATTCGGCGGAAAGCTGGACAGCTGCGATTTTGATATTCCCGTTCAATGTAATTTCAACATTGCCGCTGGATAAAGGAACATCAAACTTCACATCTTCAAAGGGCATCTCCAATACGCCGAAGCTCAATGAGCTTTTTGCTCCGCTTAAGGGTGTTTGCACCATCGGTACCATGTTGGATTCTTTGACCAAGGATTCCAGGTAGGGTGTGGCAGGTACTATATTATAAGGAACAGCAGATCCTATAATATTTGCAGTGGTGAAATTGATGGTTTGTTTGGGTATTTCAATGTCTTCAAACAACTCATGAATCTGAGGTTCATCATAGGCAAAGTATCCTTGATCATCAACTCCGAGTATTTTAATGGCCTTTCCTGCTTTTTTGTCAAGAATCACCTCCCCTTTCTGCAGCTTCGTCACATCCACTGCCTGGGCAAGGTTGGATTTCTTTACCAGACCCTTCTTCCCCGGTGTTATAGTACTCAATGCATTGGGTAAAGTTATATGAACATTTTCCTTAAGCACTGCCTTTGTATTCGTAAACTTTCCTATGGGCCCGCTTCTGTCCCCTACATAAGGCAGTTTTTCTGAGTTAAACTCATTAAGCATGCTGTCAAGCTCTATGAGGGGCCCGCTATCCTGAGTCAAAGCTGACTGATTGGGGGCAGTAGTATCGGCAGGGGCGGGAGTATCGGCATGAAGGACTGCTGCGGGATGTCATGTAACAGGCAGTGAGCATATCTCCGGCCTCATTGAAATCTTGTTATAAGCAAAAAAAACACCTAACCGAAGTTAGGTGTTGGAAGAGTATGTCAGTTATTACTCTTTATAAACAGTTTTCATGAATACTTTCAATAACTCGTTTACCAGGAACGGAACCAGAGCAAATGCAATTACCAGGCTCCAATCATACAAGTTTAAGGTGTGGACTTTAAATGCCCTTGCAAAAACCGGTATTGTTATTACTCCGAACTGCAGGATAAAACCTACAATAATTGCACCTATCAGCTTCATATTTGTGAAGAATCCAATTTGGAATATGGATTTCGTTGCATTCCTCATTGAAAGAGAGAAGAACAGCTGTGAAGCAACAATTACAACAAAGGACATTGTCCTTGCATAAGTCAGCACTTCTTCGGGTATTTCACCTGAACCCAGGCTGTATCCAAATTCATGGAGCCCGAGGTAAAAGGCTGCCAAAGTAAGTATACCTATGAGTAAACCGCCGGTAATCGCTTTTATGCCTGCGCCTTTTGCAAAAAAGCTCTCTTTGGAATCTCTGGGTTTTTTCTTCATTACGTCCTTGTCTCCGGGGTCCACACCAAGTGCAATAGCCGGTAAAGTATCGGTAATAAGGTTCATCCAGAGAATTTGGGTCGGCAGCAATGGTACCGGCCAGAAGAACAATATGGATGCAAATATTGTAACGACTTCTCCAAGATTGCAGGACAGCAGGAATATTACGGATTTTTTGATATTGTTATAAATATTTCTGCCTTCTTCTATTGCATGAACTATAGTTGTGAAGTTGTCATCAGTCAATATCATATCACTGGCACCCTTGGCCACGTCAGTTCCGGTTATGCCCATTGCAACACCGATATCCGCATATTTAAGAGAAGGAGCGTCATTAACACCGTCACCGGTCATGGATACTATGTTGTCATGGGATTTGAATGCCTTGACTATCTTGACCTTATGTTCCGGCGATACTCTTGCGAATACTCTGTAGTTGCCTATTCTCTCTGCAAATACCTCATCTGACAGTTCATCAATTTCCGAGCCTGTTATGCTTTGCTCTCTTGATTCGGCAATTCCCAGCTCCTTTGCAATTGCAAGCGCGGTATTTTTATGATCTCCGGTTATCATTATCGATGTAATGCCGGCAGTTTTTGCTTCCCTTATGGAATCCTTGACTTCCAGCCTCGGAGGATCTATCATTCCGACAAAGCCTATTACCGTCAAGTCTTTTTCCATTTCCTCAGGTGTTATTATGCAGCCGGTATCTTTAAATGCCGCTCCAAGTACTCTTAAAGCCTCATCGGACATTTCTTCGGCGGCTTTCATGTAATCGGCTTTCATTTCATCGGTTAAAGGCACTATCTTTCCGTTTACCAGGGCACTTGTTGATATTTTCAGTATATTATCCAATGCACCTTTTGTATGTACTCTGTAACCGTTTCCTTCCTTATTCAAGGTTGACATCAGCTTTCTGTCCGAGTCGAAGGGCTTTTCTCCCACTCTCTCATGTTTTTCATTCAAGCTTGTCTTCGGCAGGTTATATTTATCACCCATTACAACCAGGGCTATTTCGGTAGGATCTCCGGTGCCCTGACCGTTTTCATAGGTGGCATCCGAACATAAAACAAAGGACTTGATCAATTCCGCCTCATCTCCATCTGCTTCGAAAGCGGTCTGCGAAGCGGGCAATTCCTTTAGATTATTCAGGGTATAGTGTTTTACAACCGTCATTTTGTTTTGAGTAAGAGTTCCTGTCTTATCAGAACAGATTATATTAACACAACCGAGAGTTTCCACTGCCGGGAGCTTTTTGACTATGGCATTGATTTTTGACATTCGTGTAACACCAAGAGCCAGCACTATGGCCACTATTGCCGCAAGACCCTCTGGAATTGCAGCAACTGCAAGGCTTATTGCCGTCAGGAACATCTCAAAAAGTTCTCTTTTTTGTATAAGTGCAACTATAAATATAAGGGCACATATTCCTATGCACAGAAAACCAAGTATTCTTCCCAGTTCATCAAGCCTTTTCTGGAGAGGTGTCATTTCATCGCTGTCTTCGTCAAGTATTTTTGCTATTTTTCCTATCTCTGTTTCCATGGCCGTAGCAACGGCAACACCCTCACCTCTGCCGTAAGTAGACAGCGTGGACATGAATGCCATGTTCGACAAATCACCCAAGGGAGCCTTTGGATCGTCAAATAAAGCATTTGCATCCTTATCCACAGGAACAGATTCTCCTGTAAGTGCTGATTCTTCTATTTGCAGATTTACGCTTTCAAGAAGCCTGAGGTCCGCTGGAATATATCTTCCGGCGTCAATAATTACTATATCGCCGGGAACCAGTTCTTCGGAGTTGATTTC
>JAGOLK010000016.1 GCA_017994115.1 Clostridia bacterium
TTCATATATGACGCCTCCATTATTTTAGTTTTGTGCCTTTCTTGTCTGGATCAGCACAATACTATTTTAGTGTCAGGCGTCTACTTTTTCAAAGTTCATTGTTTTTCTTTACAGGAATGCTCCTAAACAATATAGTTGCTCTAAGGAAGAATTAATTGCTTTTCATTCATTAGGGATATTATCTTCCTTTTAAATATTCGCCCAATATGACATTTTCTCCTCTTATTTTTACAATATCTTCATAAATGTAAGTAACCCGTCAAAATATAGCCTATAATTTTAACACATTCATTAGCTGTATTATGCTTGTCAAGACTTTTTATAACCACAAACGCACCAAATATACACTGCCTTAATACTATATATTAAGAAAAGCAGACAAGGTATCCCAAAAGGAGGTGTATAAATGAGTAAATCATTTAGAAAACCAGTTTTTTCATATCGTTTCAAACGGTTGCCGGACAGTACAGTAGAAAAATGCGGTGAATGCTGTTTAGTTCACGAAAAGTTTTCCTTAAACCTGATAAAGAAAGCAATAAATAAACCAGGAACAGATACAATCTTTAGGGCAAGTGAATTTCAAGGTTGTTCTCCAGTACAAATTGGTATAGCACAAAATTCTTCCCGATTCCCTTTTGGCAGTATATTAGTAAGAAATTTTTCAGCAGTACCCGTCTCCTTTACAGTATTTGGGGATACGGAAGAAGAAACTGATATGACAGTTCAATCTAATTCTGAGGTTGCAGTAA
This sequence comes from Clostridia bacterium, assembly GCA_017994115.1. Classification (GTDB taxonomy): domain Bacteria; phylum Bacillota; class Clostridia; order Lutisporales; family Lutisporaceae; genus BRH-c25. Next base: position 750 of record JAGOLK010000016.1, read on the forward strand.
CATTAAACGCTATAAGTGCAGTAGAGGTATTTTACCCAACCGACCCTATAAGACTGCTGTTCGTATTTGATATTTTCCATCCTGGTGACCCTATTACCCCTCCAAATCCATAATAAGGCGTTCACTCTGAATATAGACGAAAGTTAAGAGCCGGTAATCCGAATGGACTGCCGGCTTGTTTTATGGGTTTTTCCATATTAACTTAATAATGATTTAAAGTATATTACACTTAATCAACTCTGATTATTTCATACTCATAGTTTATCTCTACATTGTTTTTCACCATATTCCAGACAGGACAAATGCTTTCTTCTGATATCCTGATAGCCTTTTCCATATCGGGAGCTTCAGCATCCTTTGACTTAAGTTCAAAATGTATGAGTATTTTTTTAAAATAGGTTGGATGCTCTTCTCTCCTCTCTCCGTATGCCGTAATTTTTAGTCCGTTAACATCCTTGTTCATCTTCCTTAACAGTAAAGTGACTGATGTCCCGCTGCAGGTAGCAAGGCTTATCAGGAACAGTTCAAGGGAGGTATATCCTTCACCGTCGCCGATAGGCTTAACATAATCGATAATTATCTCCTTATTGTCTCTTGAAACACCCGAGAATTTCACCTTATCATTTATTAGTGCTGCAACTGCTGTTAATTGATTACTCATAAAAAGACCTCCTGTTATTTTCTGATTTATCAGCTTAGATACTAAAAATAACAAAAGGTCACATCGATTATAGATTTTTATGATAAAATTTCTAAAGATCTTTTAGAAATCAGGGTTTTAACATTTGCAATAAAGCTGACATAAGACATTTTTCCGGATATTTATCATACAAGAACATTATTTTTGAAAGGAAATTCATCTCCTTCGTGAATATTAAATTATAATCTATTTCTTTATCCAGCGGAAAGCTTGGTATCATACCCGTTCTATTATTTTCTATTGCATATGCAACCCAATTCTTGCAGTTGCAAGGGCTGTCAGGGTTTATGTATGAGCATTTATCTTCCATATTTTCCTTCATTCTGAGCCTTGCCCTATAGACATTGGTTTTTACCGCTCCAACTGAAATATCCATAATCTGCGCAACATCCTCACAAGGAAGTCCAAGCAATATTTTAAGCACAAAAGCAATCCGCTGCTTGCTTGGCATGCATTTCAAAAAACTCATCCTTGGTCATATTATATCTTGGAGCAATGTCATAAACAGGCAGCCTCTTCAACTTCTTCATATTCTTATACGAACAGTTGATAACAATCCTGTATAACCAGGTTGATATCTGGCTTTTATTTTGAAATTTCGGGAAGGCGCTATAGGCATTTAAAAATGCTTCCTGCAGCACATCTTCAGCCTCTTGCTTATTTGCTGTCAATCGATAAGCCAGTTTATACAATTTGTCATATTGCTCTTCATATACTTTATCAAAATTAAGCTCCATAAAATTCTCTCCTTCAGCAATAGTAAAACCTTTTTTACAATTGAAGCTCCTCAGGCTGTCTAAGCCGCTGATGCCTCAGGACGGGAATCTGATACTTCTCTCCAACCGCACGCACCAAATCCTTATAGCAGCCTTTCATTTTATCATGGAACACTACCGCCTCCACGCCGCCTGCAATTTTATCAATCGCCGCACTTATAAATTCAAGCCCATGCTCCTTTTCATACTCCCCTGCAACGAGCCACTGGTTGGCTATGATATGGGAAACACCGAATGCATCATCTTTCCATTGTGTGAATACAGCTTGTGCAAAGTTTGGATCGAAATGGACGCCTCCTGCACAAAGGAGATTGTGCACGCGTTTGCCGTCACTTTCAAACACATGGGTTAATGCGTCCGCCAGAGCTTCACAGGCTGTACGGTTGTTCCAGCTGTCCTCCTCGCTTCCTACCTCAATATCCACCATAGGCACCGGATACTGCAAAATCAATTCCGGCGAACTTCCGCTTACGGCAGTGCCCGACCAATGGGTCGCCTCTGTGACCGTCATATAATCCGAAAGCCCCAGCATGACGCGGTTATGCTCCATCGAAAGCAGTATATTTCTCATATAAGCAGGATCAGCCGGTCCATATACTCCCGCATTCACATCTCCTATAGTATGGACTGTGAGCACCTTAGGCGGTGCACTGGCCCCCTCGTGCCAGGTGACCATGCCTGAAAAATCTGCATCTGCAAATTTCCCGTTCATCTCCGCCAAGTATCTCGGATAGTCCCAGCAGACAGGAACTTCCGACTGTGCGAAATAATATTCGTTGCCTGCCCCGTCACGATGCATCATAACCTCGCGGTTGTCAAATGACATTCCCGCAGTCCTTAGTAAGCCTTTTTCATTCAATATTTCCCATACTACACGTGAGACAGTTCCCGGCCGCCCTTCGTTTGTACTGATATAATACACTGCTTTCTTGAACTCTGACATATTATGTCTCCTTTCTGTTGTACCATTCTGGAACGGTACAATACAAGGCTGCTGCAAAATGTATCATTTCGCAGCAGCCCAAATCGCCAATTTCAGCCTATCCCCTTTTGTAGTGGCCTACAAGGAAGGATACATTGAATTCAAGGATTGATTATAGCTCTATTATTCTATTGGCTTCAACCTTGCAGTAAAGTGCCTTAATACTTCAGGCTCATATTCAAATTCCAGCCCTTTTAATGTATTGACCTTGTCTTTTAAGTATATAAGGGCATCAGCGATATAATCCATATGGCTGTTCGTATACACTCTTCTGGGTATTGTCAGCCTCATGAGTTCGAGAGGCGATTCTCTATGTTCTCCCGTCTCCGGATCCCGCCCAAGCAGGAAGGATCCTATTTCAACTGCCCTTACTCCTGATTCGATATACAAAGCATTTGCCAGAACCTGGGCCGGGAATTGATAGTAAGGTATATGCGGCAGCATTTTCTTTGCGTCTACGAATACCGCATGGCCTCCTGTGGGAAGTTGTATCGGTACGCCTCCCTCAGTAAGCCTGTAACCGAGGTATTCAACCTGGGATATCCTGTAGTGCAGGTAATCTTCATTTACACCTTCCCTGAGGCCCCTTGCCAGAGCTTCCATGTCTCTTCCTGCAAGACCCCCGTAAGATACAAAGCCCTCGTAAGGGATCAATGTAGTTTTTACTGCGGTGAATAACTCTTCATCTTCCTTTATGCCGATAAGGCCTCCGATATTAACTATGGCATCCTTCTTGGCGCTCATGGTAAAGCCTTCGGCATAGGAGAACATTTCCCTAACTATCTCAGTGATACTCTTATTTTCATAGCCCTTTTCCCTGCGCTTTATAAAATAAGCGTTCTCTGCAAACCTTGCAGCATCTATGAACAGCCTTATGCCATATTTTTTAGCGATATCATGGACTCCTTTTATGTTTTCCATGGATACGGGCTGGCCTCCTGAGCTGTTGCAGGTTATGGTTATCAGAATAAAAGCGATATTATCTCTATCATTTTCCTTTATAAAAGCTTCCAGCTTTTCAAGGTCGAAATTACCTTTCCATTCATAAGGTTCTGTTGTGTTGAAGGCTTTTTCAGTAATAAAATTCAAAGGCCTTCCGCCGTTCAGCTCAATATGAGCCATAGTGGTATCAAAATGCATATTCCCAAGTACGTATTGGCCTTTTTTCTTTACGAGATTGCTGAACAATACTTTTTCCGCTCCCCTGCCCTGATGTGCCGGTACGCAATAAGGATAGCCAATAATATCTTTTACTGCTTCAAGAAGATTATAGTAATTCCTGCTCCCGGCATAGGATTCATCTCCCAGCATCATGCCTGACCACTGGTAGTCGCTCATAGCTCCCGTCCCGCTGTCTGTCAGCAGGTCGATATATATGTCTTCGGCCTTCAAGGCAAAGGGATTATATCCTGCCTCTTTTAATGCTTTTACTCTTTCCTCCTTGGAAATCATTCTGATGGGTTCTACCATTTTGATCCTGAAAGGTTCCGCTACAGGTTTATACATTTCAATTCCCCCTTTTATTAAATTATTATACTGGATCCCTGATAATGCATATCAGGCTGTCCTGCCCAAATAGGATATGTGGAAAAGTTTCCTTTAAAAAGTACTTTTTGCTCACTCTCCTTTCCGTCTGCTATGAGTTGATTGCATCAAATATTATTTTTGCTGCTTTCCCCAATCTGCTTTTTCTTTTAAGAATATATGCCAATCTCGTGTTCAGGCTTTTTCTGCCTTTTAATACGGGCCTTTTGACATGTATTCTGCTTTTGCCTTCCCTTTGAGATTTTATTTCCTTCATAAACTCTTCCACTGAATAAATCCTGAATCTTTCCACACCGCTTTCCTCAGCAAGAAATTCCAGCAGGCCAATTAGTATGTCCTGATACTCCGAGGCTGCTTTCAAACCCAATAAGTCGGCAATCTCAGGAATTATGCTTTCAAACAGCATCCTTTTTACAGGCATTTCCTTATTATTGAACAGTTTTCCAAGTTCCTTCACAAGCATATCAGGCAAACTGCGTAAAATCTCAAATACTTTTTCCTCATCTTCGGGTATAATGTAATACTTTCTTCCTTTAAGACGCTTAAGCAGCTTCATTGTATCATAATAACCCAACTGAAGATTGCGGATTATCAAATCCCGGTTGAAGTCCAGGGGGCTTCCCAAGTCCTCTGAAGGGAATATATTTGTGACCTTGACGCTTTGATAGCGCACATGCTGAACAATACCCAATCCCAAAGTCCTAATTGCGATAATATCTTTATATCCCTTTCTGGCCAGTAAATTAATGGGGCAATTATCGTAAAAGGCACCGTCAATATAGTATTTATCCCCGATGGGGTTTAATTTGAAGCCGGGAAAACTGGCACTTGCCATAAGGTAATCAATCATCTTTCCTTCGGGAATATCCTCCTTATACAGCTCCAGAGGCTTTAAATCAGTAATCGACACCGTTACCAGGCCGAAGTCGGTATTTGATTTCCGGAGTTTTCCCTCATTTATAATGCTTTCAAGCACCTGGCGTATTTTACTGGTATCTATGCCCTTATTTTCAAGTATTTCGCCCATTCTGGCAGCCAGCTTGAACAGCAATTCCCTGTCTATCTTTCTGTCAATCAGCTTCCTGTATTGTTCTTCTTCAATATCAAACAGTAAGGGAGTATCCATGCTTTCCCATAACTTGTAACCTGCCTCGAAATCACCCTGGGCAATTATTGCTCCGTTCAGTGCTCCTATGGATGTGCCTGTCACTCCTCCGAACTCGTATCCTTCTTCCAGCAAGGCTTTATAAGCACCCATGTGAAAAGCGCCCCTCACGCCTCCGCCTTCAAGTGCAAGACCATACATAAAAACTCCTCCCCTTGAATAATATATCATTTTGTGGCTTGCCAGACAAGCTATTTTCAATATGCTTCAGTTGCTTCAAATACACATGCTCTGTTATAATTTATATGACATAAAATGTTGAAAATAAAGGAGAAATGATATGAAGCATCTTGTAAGCAGCATGCTATGCATATTCTTAGTTGTAATGTTTTTATTTCAAATCAATATTTATGCCGATAATAATGATACCAGCATCACTCCTTCAATTATTTTCGAAGGCAGCTCTGAATCATACCCGATTGATGGAGAACAAGTCATATTGTATACCAACAAATATGGTGAATTTACCATGCCTTTCGGAGCACATACCCATGAGTATGTCATTGTAAACAATATAGTTGTTCAAGAAAACAGCAGCGGTGCCAACGGTACTTATATTCCTCCGAACGGGTACGTAATATCCTGTACCGGAGTCGATGAGGATTTCAGAAGTAAATTTGCCGTTGGCACAGGATTAACACTTACAAACATTGATATCCCTGTTTCTCCCGATATGTATTTTATACTGGAGGACATGCTTATACCCATTGATCAAATCAATACAGTACGGGATGCCAATCAGATAGTATTATATAATGCTGCTTACAATACCTCTACAAAGACAAACCAGTGGGGAATGGAGCTGACGGTTGAAGAGGGCATTGTCACCAAAATTGCAGATATGACAAATGCTGAAGGATTGCAGGGCCGGAATAATTCTCAGATACCAACGGATGGTGCGGTAATATCAATACACGCAGGAAGTCCATACTACAAGCAGTTACGGGAAAAAGCAAAACCGGGCATTAATATTAAGCTATCCGCTGATGCCAAGCTGTATAATGCAAGTAAAATCAAATATGCCGCGTATAACCCAAGGACATTGGCAGATAACCCCGCCGCTTGGGACAGTGATAAAGGGAAGCCTTATGACAGTTTCAGAGGGCCTGATCAATTGATAATCTATGACAGCAGCTACGGTGAATTTACCGGCACAAACCCTTATGGTTATGAGATTACGGTAAGCAGCGAGGGAATAATAACCGACGCAGGAGGCAATGACTCAAAAATACCTGAAGGGGGATATGTACTTTCGGGACACGGTGAAAGCATGAAATGGCTTCAAAAGAATGCCCTGATAGGATCAACGGTTGTAACAAACCATGACAAAAAAGAAGTAACAATAATCCTTACTCCTGATTCATATACAAACAGGGCTTTAATGAATATCAAAGCGGCACAAGACAGGCTTGACCTGGCAAAGCTTCAATATCTGGACATTCCATATGATGATGTACAAAAAGCAATAGATGTTGCTGCTGACAAGCTGTCAAAACTTAACATGCAGCTGAAGGAAGGCCGGTATGAAAACTTGGCCGAAACTGTTCAAGAGATACAAAAGGATGCCGACAAGGCCTGGTTCATGACCTTTGAGTCTGTAAAGGCAGAAAACAGGGCAATATGGTTAAGGCCCAGAGATACGAATATTGAAGATGTAAAGAAGCGTTTTGATATGCTGGAATCAATCAACATCAATACCATATATCTTGAAACCCACTGGAACGGATATGCCATCTATCCGACAGACAATGAGCTTATGAAGCAGAATCCTTTATTCAAAGGCTTTGATGTCCTGGACTCATATATTAAAGAAGCTCATTCAAGAGGAATTGAACTCCATGCATGGGTGGAAAACTTCCTTGTGGATCTGCCCATAGCTGAGAAAAAACCTGAGTGGATGAATGTAAGCAGAAAGGGCGATACTTATTATCTGGAAAACGGAATAACCAAATATTACTTTTTGAATCCCGCCCTGCCTGAGGTATACGATTTTCTATCATCGCTGTATATAGAACTAATTGAAAAATACGATATTGACGGTATTCAATTTGACTACTTGCGATATCCGAATTCCCACGATTATACAAATGACTTTGGCTATGATACATATACCAGGCAGCTGTTCGCTAATTTTACCGGTACTGACCCAATTTCACTGATGCCGGGGGATCCATTATGGCAGAAATGGTGTGAATTCAGAGAGTATATTATTAGTTCCTTTGCTTGCAGGATATTTTCAGAATTAAAATCGATACAGCCTGAAATTCAAATATCCGCTGATGTATGGCCGGACTATGATGAAAACCTCTCCGACATATATCAAAATCCAAAGACATGGGTTAGAAAGGATTATATCAGTACCCTGATACCTATGTCCTACTATCTGCATGAAAAGCCTGTCATTGATGATTTAGTGAATACCTGGGCCTTTTCAAGAGGCCATTCCCGGATCACTTCAGGAATAGCAACTTTTAACAAGGTTGATACCAAGGTGTTTATTAAACAAATTGACGCAGTAAGGGCTTCAAATACAAGCGGCATTGCAATCTTTGAATACGAGTCGTTGTTCAGCAGCGGCTATGATTATGCATTGAAGCTCGGAGCCTTCAGCACTCCCTCGGCAGCTACGGGTAAAAATCCGGAAGAATCGATAAATATAATTTTAAAAGACATAATAAGAAAGCTTGATGATATATACCTGAAAAATAATGGTATAAACATAAATCAAAGAAACAAATACAAAAACCTTATTGAGAAGATCGAAGCCGGCTTTGATGAAGAACAAAAAAACAATATACAAGAAGCAATAAAGGCTTTATACAATGATAAAAATCTCAATGGGGAAATCTCAAAACGAATCAGTGCTGACTTGAACCGTGCAATAAACATTATCGACGGGCATATCGCAAATACAAGATTTATGGAAAGCCATAGAATAATAGCCGAAAAATCCGACGGCGTTTTAAAAGCCCCTGAAATAGGCTATACGAAAGTGAAGCTTGAATGGGGAAGCACTGCAATTGACTCAGACATAGCAGGTTATATTTTGTACCGCAATGGCAAAGAAATCCTCAGAACTACCTCCCATTCCATAAATGATAATGACTTGGACTTAGGTGAGGCTTATACCTATGAGGTACACGGATTTGACGCAGCAGGAAACATCGTATATAAAAGCAACAGTCTGACTATAAAAGCAAGGGCATCTCTTTTAGCAAATGCCCCTTTCCATTTAGCATATAACTTCTCAATTGAAAAAACTTCACATGATTTATAAAATTATATGCAGCCATATAGCTTTTTTGTGACTGGCAGAGCAAGCTCTGTATATTCAAATTACTTCAACAACATTGATTTTCCCCTGAGAAAAGTAGAATATAATATCCAAATATCCATCTTTGGATGTAAACTTAAAAACATGACATTCGCCATTGCGAAATCTCAATACATCACCAGCCTGAAGTTCTTTTCTGTTTGGCATATTGTCCTGTAACTCACCATACTTCACATATGCATCTTTGGCATCCAATACATATATAATTTCATCTTCGTGAAAATGGCAGTACATCTTTCCGTATTTTTCTTCGGAAAAATGTGCAAAACCCATGTTTGCATTGTCAATTTCACAAGCTGAATTTTTTCCGAATACCCTTTGGATAAGCCTTCCTGAAGCATTAACCTCTACAGCATCTTGGCGTCTGAAATATTCCATGCTAATCCCTCCTATTAATACAGCAACTTGATACAGACATAAATCACTTATTTTGTATGAACCTTACAGCAATGGAAGTGAGACCGTCCTTCTTGGAACAGCCTCAATTCCATATTCAATTCTTTTATTTCAGTTCCGTCGAAGTATCTTTTCCCAAGAGAAGCTTAAATGAATCGGAAAGCTTAAAGATTGAAAAAAACGTGAAAAGCACTCCGAATACACAAACTGCTATAAACCATATATTGTATCTTATCTGCAAATTATTCGTCAGCTTGTTCGCTGTGCTCATTGACCATACATAGCCGCTGTATGAAAGGCCTATTCCACAAATTATGTTTACAATCTGGATAAAAGTATTCAATAGGTTCTTCTTAAATCCGTGCAGAGAGTCTTCAAGCAACGAAACGGAAATATGGCCTCCTCGCTCAGTCAGATATGATGTACCTAGGAATACCATCCAGGTAGTGGCGCAGGATACCATTTCATCCGTCCATCCTATTCCGGTAAGCCCTAGATATCTGCCGGACATCTGGAAAATTATCAGCGAAACCAGAATTAGGAATGTTATGACTGTAAGGTATTCGAGAAACTTTGAAAACTTATTTAAATATTTACTGGTCATCGTATCCATCCTCCTATCAACCCATCAGAAGCTTGGGCAAAAATGTAGCCAAGGGGCTTATATATGTTACAAGAAGCAACGCTACTATGAGTATTATTAAGAAAGGAATGATTTCTTTTACCAGCTCGCCCATAGTCAATTTACCCAATGTCATAACAGGATAAAGACACATCCCAACCGGGGGTGTAACAGTACCTATCATGGTATTCAGGCACATTACAACTCCAAGGTGCACCAGGTCTATTCCAAACTGCTTGGCAATGGGAACCATAATTGGAACTGTTAGTATCAGTATTGCATTACCCTCCATAAAACATCCCAGTATCAATAATATTATATTGATGATCAAAAGCACAACATACTTATTATCGGTAAATCCCATTATACTTTCTATAATTGCTGCGGGTATTCCCTGATATGTCATTACCCATCCGAATAAACCTGCTGCAGCTATTATCGCCATTACCTGGGCAGTGTTCCTCATGGTTTCAAGCAGCAGAATCCAAAGCTTTTCAAGATTTAGTTCCTTGTAAACAAAGACGCCCAAAGCGAGTGCATATAAGCATGCAACGGTTGCTGCCTCTGTGGGTGTAAACAACCCCGATAATATGCCGCCCAGTATTATCAAGGGCATAATCAAAGAAGGAAGAGCATCCAAAAATGCCGCCCAATTCTCTTTAAAAGTTGATTTGGGTGATACGGGATAATTCCTTTTCTTTGCAACAAAGTATACTACCAGCATCAGCGAAAAACCCATAACAAGTCCCGGAATAAATCCTCCCAGAAACAATCTACCTACCGATACACTGGTAAGACCTCCAAAAAGTACCATTGGTATACTTGGAGGAATAATAGGTCCTATTGTACTTGAAGCTGCAGTAACAGCACCGGAAAAACCATCGTCAAAGCCTGCATCCTTCATGGCCTTCATTTCAATTGCGCCAAGGCCTGCCGCATCTGCAACCGCAGAGCCTGACATACCCGCAAAAAACATACTTGCCACGACATTCACGTGTCCGAGTCCTCCTGTAATATGGCCAACCAACGTATTGGCATAGTCAAAAAGACGCTTGCTTACCCCGGCCATATTCATAAGAAGGCCCGCAAATATGAACAATGGGATTGCCAGCAAGGTAAAAGAATTAACGCTTGCATACATACGCTGTGCTCCCATTGTAAACAATGACAGATTGCCTGTCTGTAATATCCATGTAAATGATGCGGCTAGCATAGCCACAAAAATCGGTGCTCCAAGGGCCAGAAGAACCAGAAAAATAACAATTAAGATCACGCTACAAAGCACCTCCGTATAATCAGGTATAATTATGGGCTGTCAGGATGCCTGAACCTGACAGCCCACCCTAATAAACTATATTACTATTTCTTGCTGGCTTCAACTAATGCAAGCCATTCGTTTACAAATGATTCATCATAGTCCTTCTTCAGTTCTTCCAGAGCCGGCTTGGCAGCCTCTATGAATTCCTTCTTGTCAGGATATGTGAAAGTTACACCGTAGTTATTCTTGAACTTATCTATAACCTTGTTCTCTTCTTCAACGAATATTTCTCTCTCATATTCGGCTGCTTCCCTTGACGCCTTTACGATTACTTCCTGAAGGTCTGCAGGCAGTGATTCAAATTTTTTCGGGTTCATAACCATTCCCGTTGTGAAGAAGGTGTATTCTACCATTGCAATATACTTGTTAACTTCCTGTATATTAGCAGAATCCATTGTTGCTATCGGATTCTCCTGGCCGTCAACAACTCCCTGAGAAAGTGCAAGATACAGCTCATTGAATGCAATGGTGGAACAAATAGCACCATATGCGGACATCGTAAGCTGATTTACTCTTTCTGAAGGAACACGAAGCTTCAATCCCTTCATATCTGATACTTTATTTATAGGCTTACTGCTGCTTATGTTACGGAAACCGTAGTACATCCAGTCAATTACCTTGAAGCCGGCATCTGCAGCCATCTTCTTCATGTACTCCCCTACTTCGCCGTCATATGCTTTTGAGGCATGCTCATAGCTTTCAAACATATAAGGCCACATAGTAGCATTCAGCTTATCATTATAGTATGCCATATGTCCGGTAGTAAAATATCCTCCGTCAACAACACCGATGCGGATCTGGTCAATAACTTCAGTTGGGTCGCCCAGTTCAACGTTTATATAGGTCTTGAACTTCAGCCTGCCGTTGCTAAGCTCTTCCGCACGTTTAGTAAATAGGTACATAGCTTTTGTAATCGGATGTTCCGCCGCAAGATGTGTAGCAAAAATTAGTTCATAAGTTTCACCTGATGGTGCCTCTGCAACCTCCTTGCCCGACTCTTCAGCCGGAGCCGGAGTTGTAGTTTTTCCGCCTGCACAGCCGACTGCCAATGTGACTATCATACTGAGCATCAGAAGGATGGAAATAATTTTCTTTCCCTTTTTCATTTTATTTCTCCTTTCTCATTTTAAAGTTGTTAATGGTTATTTATTGATAAAAAGAACTTTTCCGGCACCCTTAGTAACCTGTTCAAAGGCCTTATCGCAATCAGAAAAATCAAACCTGTGCGTAACTACATCCAGAACATTTATACGTTTTGCAGATATCAAAGACGTAAGGTTCCACCAGGTGCTCCATATTCTGCGCCCGAATACGCCTTTTAATTGCAATCCCTTTAGGTTTATATCAGTCATGAGATTGATCGGGATGGCTCCTCCTGGATGACCTACTGTGACGAGCCTGCCTTCAAGACGAATAAAATCAAACAGGTTTTTATATGATGCAGCAGAACCGCTCATTTCAATAACAACATCCGCACCGCCGCGTTTTGCTGTAAGCTTCTTAATCTCTTCAACAGGATCCTGCTCTTTTACGTTAATTGTAACTGCTCCCATTTCTTTCGCCATATTCAAGCGGTATTCGTCAATATCCGTTGCAATTACATTTGCCGCATTGCCAGCCTTAAGAATCATAACCGCCAGAAGTCCGACAGGACCGCAGCCGTTTACAACTACTGTGTCACCGGGTTTTACCTGCGCTTCCTCCACTGCACGCATTGCAACACCGCCCGGCTCCAAAAGTGCACCTTCTTCAAAGGATACATTGTCCGGAAGTACAAAAGCAACTTTAGCAGGTGCCAAAGCGTACTCTGCAAAGCATCCATTATAGCTAGTACCGTATATGCCCATGTTTGCGCAATTGTGCGGCATATCGTTCTGACACTGATAACATACACCGCAAGGTATATGCGTCTCAAGCGCCACCCGCTGGCCCACACTGTGACTGCTTACGTTGCTGCCGACCTCCACAATTGTTCCCGAGCACTCATGTCCCAGTACTAATGGCCACTGAACATTAAATTTTTTTGCAAAATCTTGTCCACCTTGATTCCAATGATAATAATGCATGTCCGTTCCACAAATGGCAGCCGCTTCTACCTTAATAAGCACTTCATCCGCCTTGGGGGAAGGCTTTTCAATATCTGCGAATGTCACTCCCGGATATGCACCTGTTTTTAGAATTGCTTTCATTTTGATTTCCCCCTTTTTCTTTTAATTATTGAAGCTTGTTTTTCAGTTAGTCCTCACCTCCTTTATGGTATCTATATTTGCAGATTATTAATTCTTCAAACCAATAATTTCACGGACTTCGTCCACCGTTGCCACTTCATAGCCAATAAGCCTTACTACCTCCGCTATTTTTTCTACCAGTTCAGCATTTGTCTTAGCAGTCTTTCCCGGTGCATAATAAATACTATCCTCAAATCCTACCCGAATTATCTTTGCACCGGCTGCAACAGCCGCAGCCAGCATAGATAAGTCCTCCATACCATGCTGTTGAAAATACCATACGGCATTGTCGGGCATCAGATTTACCATATACTGCATGTTTACACTGCAGGATGGCTGTGAGCCTGAAAAACCCATAGGAAGCCCATATATATAAGGCGGCTTCAGTATGCCTTCTTCTTTAAGCACTCTTACTGTTTCAATCATGCCCGGCTCAAAGCATTGCATTACTGGGACAACATTATAATTCTGCATCATTTTTGCCCACATGCGTATTTCCTCAGGCTCATTCACAAATGCAGCTTCTCCAAGATTTACCGATCCCATGTTAATTGCAGATATCTCCACTTCCGGAATACTTATAACAATGCCTCTCTCCTCAACTGAAAGCTCCGATACACCACCTGTGGATCCTTCTATCAAAATATCGCACTTGTCTTTAATTAATGATATGGTACGTTTAAACTGAGTAATATCATTTGTAAGATGTCCATTCTCATCCCTAACGTGCATGTGAACAATTGCTGCACCATTTTTATAGCATTCTATTACATCCCCTGCAATCTCTTCTGGTGTCATAACGCTAAGGCATTCTTCCTTCGTGCCCCGGTGCTCCGATTTTTCATCTTTATGCCTTGCAGCAGGAGCAACTGCAATTGCGATTTTCCTTTTCATATTTGACATTCTAATATTCCCGCTTTCATCATCAAGATTGTCTGTCCTGCTATTCTGGTTTGTTTACAAGTGTCTTTGGTATTTCACCTTTCATGGCTGCTATAATATTTTCGGCTGCTATTATGCCCATGTTCAACCGGGCTTCTATTGTAGCACTTCCTATGTGTGGCAGCATTACTATATTATCCAGTTTCGCCAGCTCAGGATCAAATTCCGGTTCATTTTCAAAGACATCCAGTCCCGCACCGGCAATCTCATTTGTTCTTAATGCCTTAATCAACGCCTTCTCATCAACAATGGGGCCTCTTGCTGCATTTATTAGTATTGCCGTATTTTTCATTATTTTGAACTCGTTCTCTCCAATTAAATGCCTGGTGGATTCCAGCAGAGGAACATGCAGGGATATGAAGTCAGACACTTTAAGCAAAGTTTCTTTGTCTGTAAAAATTGCTCCTGTATCCTGTTCGAATTTCTCATCTCTGCATATGTCATTATATAGTATCCTCATATCAAATCCCCTTGCTTTTCTGGCAAAAGCGGATCCTATTCTTCCGGTTCCTATTACTCCAAGGGTTTTTCCAGTAACCTCGAAGCCCACAAACAGCCGTGGGGACCATCCTTTATAATTTCCTTCCCGTGTGAATTTGTCTGCTTCAACTACCTTCCTTGAAGCGGCAAACAACAAAGCCCAAGCAATCTCAGATGCGGCATTCGTTAAAACATCAGGAGTATTTGTAACCATTATCCCTCTTTTAGATGCCTCGGCAATGTCGATGTTATTATATCCAACTGCATAATTGGCGAATATCTTGCAGCTTGGCATGCTTGCATCAAGCACTTCGGCATTAATAGTATCCGTAACCATTGTAAGGACTGCATCTCTTCCCTTAACTGCCTCCAGCAATTCCTCTCTTGTCAGTGGCTTGTCATATGGATTCACATCCACATCACAATTCTTTTCCAGCATATTGATTACCGGCTCCGGAATCATCCTTGTCACATATACATTCCATCTCTTACTCATTTTTCTTCTCCTAATATGAAAATCCAGTGGATAGGCTCTATTATATTATTTTCTTTTAATTACTTCTTCAACAGCAGTAACAATATCATCAACCGATAAACCGTAAATATCCAGAAGTTTATCATGAGCACCTGATTCAGCAAATACATCCTTTATTCCCACGAACTTCATAGGTGCAGGATAATTTTGAACAACCACTTCTGCAACAGCGCTGCCCAAGCCGCCTATGATACTGTGTTCTTCAACTGTAACTATTGCACCTGTCTGTTTTGCTGCTTCTATGATACACTGCTCATCCAGAGGCTTCACGCATGGCATTTCAATCAGCTTTACATTATAGCCTTTTTCTGCCAGTATCTTTTCCGCCTCAATACTTCTTCCTACCATTACACCATTACAGATAATTGCAGCATCTCTTCCGGATTCTTTTAATACGTTAGCTTTGCCTATAGTAAACTTGTAGCTGCTGTCAAAAATCTTTGGAACTTCATATCTCCCAAGCCTGATATATGCAGGCCCGTATTTCTTGCCGACTTCTTCCACTATTACTTCAGTGGATGCAGCGTCTGCCGGCACAACTACCGTCATATTCGGAATGCTTCTCATAAATGAAACATCCTCTATGCTCTGATGTGTAACTCCTTCAATACCTCCTGCCAAGCCTGCCATACCTCCTGCAACCTTTACGTTCAGATTTGGATATGCAATAAAGGTTCTTACCTCTTCAAGTGCCCTCATACAGGTAAACACCGCATATGAAGCTGCAAATACCAGGTTTCCTACTGATGCTGCTCCCGCAGCCAATGTCATCATGTTCTGTTCCGCAATACCTACATCTATTACCCTTTCAGGGTACTTTTTTGCCATATCGCTAAATCCCATCGACTTGCCCGTATCTGCCGCAACTGCAATTACATTTTCACTCTTTTCTGCCAAACGGAGAACTGCATTGCCAAAGGCTTCTCTTGTTGATATCTTATCCATTTCCTGCATAAAAATCCCTCCAATTGTTATTCCAATTCCTTCAATGCCTGCAAATATTGCGCTTCCGTAGGCATTTTCTGATGCCATGCATTATTGTTTTCCATGAAGCTTGCGCCTTTTCCCTTTATTGTATGGGCTATAATCACAGTTGGTGTGCATATTGACATTTTTGCCATTTCAAGCTTGTTTACAATATCGTCCATATTATGTCCGTTAGCTTCATATACACGCCAGCCGAAGGCTTTCCATTTATCGACAAGAGGTTCCAGGCACTGTATTTTGTCTGTACATCCTCCGCTCTGGAAGTGATTGTAATCAACTATTGCTGTTAAATTATCAGCGCCTAAGTTTGGTGCCGACATTGCAGCTTCCCATACAATTCCTTCGTCCAATTCACCGTCACCCAATATTACATACACCCTTGCAGGACTCTTTCTAATCTTCAATGCCAAAGATACTCCAAGGCCTGCCGACAGTCCATGCCCCAAAGAGCCTGCTGTCATATCCACTCCGGGCGTTTTCCTCATATCCGGGTGTCCCTGCAGTTTACTACCCGGGAATCTTAAAGTATGAAATAATTCTTTGTCAAAGTACCCTTTCTCAGCCAAAGCAGCATATATAGCCGGAGAAGCATGCCCCTTCGACAGTATGAGTCTGTCTCTGTCTGCCCAGTCTGGTTCATCAGGCCTGACATTCATTATCTTAAAATATAATGCTGTAACAATATCTGCACATGAAAGTGCAGGGCCCGGATGTGCAGCGCCTCCAGCCCTATATGCCATTTCTATGATGTCTCTTCTGATTGTCTTTGCAATCCGGACCAATTCATCGTTTTTGCTAGTCATTTGCCATTCCTCCTAATTAACTAGAACGTATATATATTATAGTGTCTTAACCGGTTAAACTCTGATAATACTAAAAACCTTAAACATCGATAATTATTTTGATTGAATCTTCGTATTTTTTGTCTGCAAGCTCCATGGCCTTTTGCACGTCATCCATTCTGAACCTATGGGTAATAAGGTTCTTCAAATCTTCCTTCTTTGATTGAATTATGCCAATTGCATTATTGAAATCCTCCATGGTATAGTTCATGGATCCCTTTATGACCAACTCATTAAATACTATCGGGTAAGAAGAAAAAGTAATCGGTTTAGTAATCATAGCCATAAGCATGATTTCTCCTCTGGGACCTACAGATTCAATTGCCATATCAATTATATCAGGTGCAGAAGCTGTAATAACTGCAGAATCCGCTTTGTCGCTTCCGAAAACCTCTTTTATTGCGTCTCTTAAATCCTCTTTTAGTACATTTACAGTTTTTTCTGCACCTAAAGATTTAGCAAAATTCAGATTATAATCAAAAATATCTGTAGCCAGTATTTTCTTGTACCCCATTTTTTTAGCAACTAAAATCATTAGCAATCCTATTGTACCTGAACCTAATATCACAAGTTTTTCACGTTTTTCTTCCGATATTTGTTTCAGTACATGAATAGCAACCGATAAAGGCTCGATTAGCACGCCTTCCTCAAAATCCACATTTTCCGGAAGCTTGGCCAATATATCTTCCGGAGAGTTGAAATACTCGGCAAAGGCTCCTACCCATTGTCTCATGCCAGGTACTTTTTTTTCTTTGCAAAGGTTTTGATATCCGGATAAACATAGTTTACATTGTGCGCAAGATATCTGAGGCATTACCGCAACTCTGTCCCCTTTTGAAAACTGCTTGACATTTCTGCCTTTATCTACAATTATTCCTGTTAATTCATGCCCTAGAATTAATGGTGGTTTTCTAAAGGCATGAACTCCTCTGTAAGCATGGAGATCAGAGCCGCAGACACCTGCACATTTTACCCTTATAAGAACTTCATTTTCGTTAATTGCAGGTATTTCAATATCTCGTATTCCTGTCAAATATGGTTCTTCCAAAAATACTGCTTTCAGCTATATCACCTCCAGACAGGCCCTTCGGATATCGACATATATGTCTATTTTATCTTAAGCAAGCTTTATGCCAAACCGCAAGCCAAGTAATTTCAATGTTTTTGAAATTATCTTTTTTTTCACAATGCCATTATTGGTAAAAAAAATGTTTTAGCCTCATACTTTGGCTAAAACACTGGGTTGCTGGCAATTCCCATATTGAGAAAGAAAATTCCCAATATGGGAATTATTCATTGTTTAATATTGTATTCAGCAAGTTTTCTATATAAAGTAGTTTTACTGATTCCAAGAACTTTTGCTGCTTTCAGTTTTCCTTCGGTTGAAGTTCCATACTTCTTAATTGCTCTGTAAATTGCATTCTTTTCAATTACTCTGAGAGGAATCAATTCTGAATCTACTTGTTCACAAGCATCCTCTTTTACTTTATTCAACAGTTTCCTTGGCAGAACATCTTCTAAAATTATTTCTCCCATGTTTACGGTTATCAGATATTGAACAAGGTTTTCCAGTTCCCTGACATTCCCCGGCCAGTTGTATGAGTTCAGAATATCAATGGCATTCTTACTTATTATTTTGTTTTCAACATTAAACTTCTTTGCATACTCATCCATAAAGTACTCAAGCAGCAGCCGGACATCCCCATGCCTTTCCCTTAATGGAGGAACGTTAATTGGTATAACATTCAATCTATAATACAAATCTTCTCTAAAATTGCCTTCTGCAACCATTTTTTCAAGGTCCTTGTTTGTTGCCGATATAATCCTTACGTCTATTTCTCTTTGCTCAATTCCTCCTACCCGCTCTATAGTTCTGTCCTGCAGCACCTTCAGTATTTTTGCCTGCAGATAAAACGGCATATCACCGACCTCATCCAAAAATATAGTACCTTTGTCGGCCAACTCGAACTTTCCGGGCTTTCCTGTCTTGCTGGCTCCTGTAAAAGCGCCTGTTTCATATCCGAATAATTCACTTTCCAGCAATTCTTTAGGTATTGCAGCACAATTTATTGAAATAAACGGATTATCACATCTGTCACTGGAATAATGAATTGCTCTGGCAAACAATTCTTTGCCTGTGCCGCTCTCACCAAGGATTAATATATTTGCGCTGTTATCCGCTACTGTTCTTGCCAGTTCTTTAGCCCTTATAATTGCCTTGCTTTTTCCAATTATGTCATCGAAAGTTATGTGCCTGTTCTGAAATGCTTTGCTGTAAATGCGGCTTCCAATCTTGTCAACTTTCTTGAAGCTTATGACTATGCCTACATTCTCACTTTCCTTATTCATGGCGGTTATAAACACACCATATACCTTATCTCTCATTCTGACCTCATCATAAGAGGTATATTCACTGCTGTGCAGAATATTTTTAAGATCCAGGTCAGGTAATATTTCATCAATACGTTTATTTTTTACTATTCCTTCGTTTATACCTAAAATTCTTAATGCATGTTTGTTTACATTTGTTATCCTATTCTCACTATCCAGTATTACATACCCATCTGATATTGTGCTTAGAATCTGATCCAGCATCAAGTTCTGAACCTTTATTTTTTCAAGCATATCGTGCTCTTTCAGCTTTGAAGATATCAATTCACACATTCCCTCAATAAAGGATAATAGTGATTCTCTCTTGGCAATAAGCCTTTTCCTTTGGGCATTGTCGCTGCATATCAGTCCCATGCAGCCTATGACTTTGCCGTCTAATAATATAGGACAGTCCAGTCCTGCCGTTTCAGTGCATTCATTTCTCCCGCTGCAATTAGCACATAAAATGCTTTCTCTGGGATTCAGAACAATAATTGATTGTCCTGTTTCCATTGCTCTTTGCATTATACCGTTTGAAAAGGCCTTTGTTCCTTTTACTGTGCCGGCTATTCTTGTCAAATTTGTATCCACTACTGCGCTTTCAATATCTAAAGAATTGGTTATTGCTTCTGTTACTGTCTGTATAAAATCCTTAATTTCAGATAAATGTGCCACAGGTTGTCTTCCCCCTTAAGATAATCACTATTCTATGTGTTTTGCAGTGAAATCAAAATCTTTTTACAATATATATAATATTCAAAAACAGAATTGTAATACTCATTACTTATACAGAACATATTCTACATGAGTTTTATTTTCCCTTCTTTTTTATTATACCATAAGAGGATAATACTATATGAAAAACCTTAGCATCCCTTCTATATACCCAATATCTCCTCAACTCTCTTATCACGTGTGAATCCCTGAATCATAAGGAGCCTGTCGTATATCATCAGTGCTTTTTCCTTTTGTCCTGTTTTTATATAAGTGTTTATAACCTGAATAAATATGGCCTTGTCGATATTTGCTTTGGACATGGCAAACATGATTTCAAAAGTCCTGTCGAAACATTCTGCTGCCTTTTGGAACTCTCCCGACTCGGAATATATTATCCCCATTGCACCCAGGATCTCTACCTTCAGGTCATTATCCTTATAGTTTCCCTCAAGAGCCATAGTAAGGCATTTTATAGCCGCCGCATCATCCCCTCTTTTATGATGGGCAACTCCCAGTACTCTCAAGGCGTGCTTCCTTTCATTTAAAGTAAGCATTTTTGAATCAAGGTATGCTTCAATATACCTTACAGCCTTGTCGTTATCCCGATCCAGGTATTCAAGTCCCTTCTTCAGCCTTCTTTCCGCCATAGTTGAGGGCATGAACCATAATAGTATTACTACCATGGACACATCTCCCGTAATTATGAATCTCTTTAATTCCTCCGGCAGGTGTTCAAACAATCCTGAGATATACATTATATTTATGATTATTGCAACCACCCATAGAAAAATCTTTGCAAATGCTTCAATAAGCCTTTTTCTGTTCACCTTTTCACCTTCATGAGCCATATCAATTTTTGCTTCAGTAAATATCGTTGCACATTATATCAACTTTTATGAAAAAAATAACGGCTGCAGCCGTTATTCTTATTTTAATACTTTGAATGAACCGATGATTGCTTTTGCTTTAGCTTCATGCTCATCAGAGAAATCGTTATTGTGATGAAATATAAAGGAAATCACCTTATCCTTATATCTTAGCCTGTGATACATCATGGCCGTTCCGGTAGCTTCGTCAAACACCAGCGCTCCATAAGCCGTTCCAACATCAGGTATGTCTATGTTATCATATCTCTCAACTTTCATATAATCATCCAGGCTTAACTCTTCCTTTATCCTTTCCTGGTTGATTTCAAGCTTTTCGTCAATTATTTCATTAATCACAAAAAACAAATCGCTTTCTGTCTTAAAGGTAACTGTATAAGATTTCAGCTCCTCGTCGTACTCCTCCTTACTTTGGGTAAACTCCTTCTGCATATCTATGCTCCAGTCCCCGTCTCTGCCCTTATATAGGTATGTATCGGCTTCCTTTATACATCCTGCTGCAAGCAGAATCAGAATTGAAGCCATAACTATTGCAAGAACTCTTCTCATAAACATTCCCCCCTTATGCCGCCTTTGCGGCCTTTCCTTTTTTGGCCAGAGCCAATAACAGGCCCAGTGCAATGGATAGAAATGCAGAAATAAGGACTCTGTATTGAGCAGGCAGCATGAATACTATTGTATGGGCAGGTATCCAGAAAAAAGGGCATGTTTTAAGCCAGGTGAATTCGACAAGGGAATGCCAGTCGTTCCTGTCAATCAGGCTGCTGATTGTAGTTCTGCCTTTGCTGCTTTCATACCTGCTGTCGATATACATGTCAGTAAATCTGTGAAAAGCCATCATTATAGGCCCAAAGGTAAGATTCATGATTGCACTTGTAAAAAAGGCCAACGCCAGAGCAGATTCCTTGAAGGGCAGCCTCCCTGCTGCCTGAGCTGCCGACGTGCCGCCCATGTATACAGTAAATACAAGCGTAGTCACCATTCCGATGATACCCCAGATTATAGATTTATAAAAAACGCCTTTTGGAATTATCCATTCTCCTCTGAGAACTCTTATGCCGAGCAAATCTCCCATAGATGCCAGTATGGCAAACTTGATGAATCCCATTACATAAGGATGGGCGTCGGTAGCAGCCATAAATGCCGACCGGGTAGCCGGAACCGCCAGAACCAATATCCATAACAACAACGCAATGCTCCATATAATACTGCCTTTTTTCACACTAATATCCTCCTGCAAAATATGACTGAATTAATAATAACATATTTCTTCGCTTAAGCTCAACATCAGAAACTGCTTCTACACTATTTCCTTTTCAGAGCTTTTCCTTACGGAAGTTTCGTCGTTTTTAGCAATCCAGACATACAACAAGCCAAACAAAAATGAAGCAAGTACCCTGCTCACCAGTACTATTATCCCATTTGCACCCACTGCTGTAAAGATGATGGTCTCTTCAACAACGGCATGGCACATACCAATAAATATAAACATGGTATTTATTTGTTTCCTTGTCATTTCAACCTCTTTTTTTATCCGAATTATTACTCCCGATCCGAAAACCAGTCCGACGGAGTAGGCTACTATCATCCCAAGAGCAGCTTCTCCGGGCAGCTCTATAAGCTTTGAAACCTTTCTCAGCTTTGCAGACAGCTTCTCCATCCATCCTATTTCCTTGAGATATTCAATGCCGATAAGCAAAGGAACTATGATAACCGTCATCTTAAATATTGTTGAAAAGCTTACTTCAAATGTTTCCAAAAAAACTCCAGCCCAATTCATCTTCTATACCCCCGGAATTAATATATTCAATATAAAGCATACCAGTATTGCAGCAACAAACCTTATTCCGATGATCATGAACCCGTTTCCCCCTGCCTTGCTTATCACCGCTGACTCCAATACGAACGAATGGAATATTGCAACAAAAGCGCTTACTATGGTTAACTGCTTTAATGTAATGTTAATGACAGCCATAGCCGCAACTGCACTATATAATGTTACCTGACCCATCATAATAATCAGTGCCCCTTCACCCGGCAATCCTATATAGTTCATATACGGTTCAAAAAAGTCCGCAATCCTGACGAGCCACCCCGAATGCTCCAATACCTTCAGAACAAAAACTGCCGGAACAATATATCTAATAAGATCCAAAATAACCTTAAAGGCATTATTAGATCCGCGCATAACAGCCTGTTTTATAATCATAATACACTTCCTTAATATTTAACTTTTATTTTAATTTTATTAACTCCGCAGTCCTTAAGGCAATCTGTTCAGGATCTACTGCCGCCCTTGCAACTCCTGTTTCTATTGCAGCCTTTGCCACTGCTTTGGCAACAGCCGGGGCAACTTTCGGATCAAAGGCCTTTGGAATTATATAATCCTCTGTCAGCTCCTCTGCAGGAATTATTTCAGAAAGTGCATAAGCTGCAGCCAGCTTCATTTCCTCGTTAATCTCTGATGCACGTACATCAAGAGCACCTCTGAATACACCCGGGAATGCCAGCACATTGTTTACCTGATTGGGATAGTCCGATCTTCCCGTACCGATAATACGCGCTCCGGCTTTTTTTGCCAGTTCAGGGTCTATCTCAGGAACAGGATTTGCCATTGCAAAAATAACAGCGTCTTTGTTCATGCTCCTGACCATATCTTCACTTACGATATTGGCTGAGGATACTCCGACAAACACGTCTGCTTTTACCATAGCATCTGCCAATGTGCCTTTTCGGCATTCTTTGTTTGTAACAAGGGCAATTTCCTCTTTAGCCCAATTCATGCCCGTATTCCTTCCTTTATAAATAATCCCGGTTCTATCACATAAAATGGCATCTTTAACTCCTGCGCTAAGCAATATCTTGGTAATTGCAATACCAGCCGCACCTGAACCGTTTATGACAACAACAAGCTCTTGAAGCTTTTTCCCGGTAATCTTTATGGAATTCAGAAGACCTGCAAGCACTATGATCGCAGTTCCGTGCTGATCATCATGAAAAACAGGTATTGAAAGCTTTTTCTTAAGCTTGTTTTCTACCTCGAAGCATGCCGGAGCAGCGATATCCTCAAGGTTAATGCCTCCAAAGACGGGTTCTATCAAAGTAACTATTTCAACTATCTTATCAACATCGGTGGTGTTAAGGCATATCGGAAAAGCATCAACTCCGGCAAAATTCTTGAACAAAACGGCCTTGCCTTCCATAACCGGCAAGGCAGCATAGCTTCCGATATCCCCAAGCCCCAGGACAGCTGTGCCGTCTGTGACAACTGCCACCATATTGCCCTTGAAAGTATATTCATAAACTTTATCGGGATCCTTTTGAATCTCCTTGCAAGGCTCTGCAACCCCCGGAGTATATGCAAGGCTCAGGCTTTCTTTATCATTAACCTGCACCTTGCTTACCACTTGAAGCTTTCCCCTGTTATCCTTATGAAGTTTAAGTGCATCTTCCCTTAATGACATAATCATTCCTCCGTATTATCTTTGATATTTACTTCTTCCGATTTTGTACAAATCTTTTCCTTCCGTGTCTACTATTACAGTGGCCGGGAAATTCTCCACTTTTAGTTTGAATATTGCCTCAGGGCCCAGGTCTGCAAATGCCACAACCTGTGCTTCCTTTATGGCTTCTGCAAGCAGAGCACCTGCACCGCCGATAGCCGCAAAGTATACACACTTATGCCTGACAATGGAATCAATTACGCTTTTGCTGCGTGACCCTTTTCCAATCATGCCTTTTAGGCCCATTTCCATCAGCCCGGGCGCATAAGCATCCATGCGGCCGCTCGTTGTAGGGCCTGCAGAACCTATTACATTACCGGGCTTTGCGGGACACGGCCCGACATAATAAATAACCTGCCCATTAAGCTCAAAGGGCAGTCTTTCTCCCCGTTCCAGCAATTCAGCCAATCTTTTATGAGCAGCATCACGCCCGGTATATATAATCCCGTTAATAAGCACCCTGTCCCCTGCATGCAGACTGCATGTCACCTCATCAGTCAAGGGTGTGTTAATAATCCTGGACACTTTTTTGCACCTCCAACTTCCGCTTATAGTACTGCTTCCTTATGCCGTGCGGCATGACATTGAATATTTACTGCGACAGGCATGCTTGCCAAATGGGCAGGAAAGGTCTCAATGTTTACTGCAAGGGCTGTAATCCTGCCCCCAAAGCCTTGAGGGCCTATACCCAGATTGTTGATTTCCTCAAGCAGCTCATTCTCCAGTTTGGCAACCTCAGGGTTGGGATTATGTTCTCCTACAGTGCGCAATAAAGCCTTTTTAGCAATCAATGCAGTCATTTCAACAGTACCCCCGATACCTACACCTACAATTACAGGCGGACACGGATTTGAACCCGCCTTATCCACTGTATCTATTACAAATCTCTTGATTCCCTTGACTCCTTCGGAAGGTGTAAGCATACGAAGGGCACTCATGTTTTCGCTTCCTCCGCCTTTTGGCGCAAAAACAATTTTTAACTTGTCTCCCTTTACAATGGTTGTATGAATAATTGCCGGTGTGTTGTCGCCGGTATTCTTTCTCACCAGAAAAGGGTCATTAACCGCAGACTTCCTCAAATACCCGTTTTTATACCCGCGCCTTACACCTTCGTTAATCGCTTCATAAAAATCTCCTCCAACCAGTCTCAAGTCCTGGCCAAGTTCAATAAAAACAACTGCCAAGCCTGTGTCCTGGCAAATAGGCACTTGATTCCTTTCAGCTATTTCCGCATTCTTAAGAATATCAAGAAGCGTATCCCTTCCAACAGGTGATTCCTCCTTCAAAACCGCATCTTCAAGGGCTTTTTTTACATCCCGGGGAAGAAAGTAATTTGATTCGATACATAACTTCTCAACAGTATTGGTGATTACATCAACATTCAGTTCTCTCATCCGGTTTTCCTCCCTGCATACCATGTATATTTTTTCTATCTGTGCAGACACCGGCCTAATTTTTCAAGACGGTTCAACACTTCGTCCAGAGTATCCATGCTTCTTGCAAAATGCAGCCGTACCAAATTATTGACAGGTTCCGTGAAAAAGCTTGAACCTGGCACCGCAGCAACACCGATCTCCATAATCATCCATTCACAAAATTGCATGTCAGTCCATCCCTTAAACTTATCCATTGATAAGAATTCTGAAATATCCATCATAACAAAATAAGTGCCCTGAGGCGTATTGTGCTGCAAGCCTATTTCATCCAGGCGCCTGCAGAAATAATTTCGCTTTTCGGTATATTTCTTTTGAAGATCTTTATAGTATGACTCGTCAAAGTTGACACCGACGCATGCAGCCTCTTGCAGCGGAGCCGGAGCACATATCGTCAGAAAATCATGAACTTTTTTAGCGCTTTCAATTACCTTTTCCGGCCCAATCAGATATCCGAGGCGCCAGCCTGTAATAGAATAGGTTTTGGACAGGGAGCTGCAGGTTATCGTATGATCGTACATATCAGGAAGGCCTGCCATATGAACATGATGAAAAGGTTCGTATATTATATGCTCATAGACTTCATCGGTAATTACATAAGCATCATACCTCAATGCCAAATGCCCTATAAACTCCAGTTCTTCTATTGTAAATACCTTACCCGTTGGATTGGACGGATTGCATACAATGATTGCTTTCACATTATCCCGGAAAGCATCTTCCAAAACCTGTTTGTCAAAACTATAATCCGGAGGATTCAAGGGAACTATTATCGGGTTTGCCCCGGACAGAATCGTGTCTGCCCTGTAATTTTCATAATAGGGACTGAATATAATAACATTATCCCCAGGATTGCAGATTGTCATCATAGCACTCATCATTGCTTCCGTACCGCCGCAGGTGACCAGCACCTCCATGTCAGGATCAATGGTTCGATTAATAGCTTTCCCGTGTTTTTTTGCCAAAGCGCTTCTAAGATTGTAAGAACCGTATGTAAATGTATATTGATGGGGGCCGTTATATGCTGCATAAGCCAATGCATCTAAAATCTCCTTAGGGGGGTCAAAATCAGGAAACCCCTGTGAAAGATTTATTGCTCCATAGGCCTCGGAAATCCTGGTCATACGTCTTATGACAGAATCGGTAAATATATTTACCCTGTTGCTTAATTCGGGCATTTCAATACCTCCTTGATTGCTTAATTCATGTAGCCTTAACCGCCTTAATCGATGCGGACATAATATACTCTCCGACTTTTAAGTTGTGCGACCATTTTGCGGCATATTCATCAGATACCTCTTTAGTATCAATACTAATATTGCTGAATCCGGCTTTCTCCAAATATGCCTTAAGTTCTTCAACTGAAGAAGCACCGGCGACTCACCCGCAGTAAAGCTTCTCATCCTGCTTCATTTCCTTTGTGAGTTCCTTGACCAAAACCACATCAGAAATTGCTAATCTGCCGCCTTTTTTTAACACCCTGTACGCTTCATCATATACCCTCTGCTTTTTTGGGGATAAGTTAATAACACAATTTGAGATAATCACGTCCGCCGTATTATCAGCTACCGGAAGATTCTCAATTTCTCCCAGTCTGAAATCTACATTGAAATATCTGTGCTTCCTTGCTAAAATCCTTGATTTACTCAACATCTCAGGAGTCATGTCCACCCCGATTACATACCCTTTAGGGCCTACCTTCCTTGAAGCAAGGAAACAATCTATTCCTCCGCCGCTTCCAAGATCAATTACTGTTTCGCCTTCTTTTATCTCTGCGATTAGCTGAGGATTTCCGCAGCCCAGCCCCATGTTGGCGCCTTCCGGAACTTCTTGCATTTCTTCTTCAGAATATCCAATTCCTCTTGATATTTCTTTTAGAGAATTCTTAACCCTGATGTTACTGCCGCAGCAGCCCCCATCTTTTGCTCTGCCGGAGGCAATGCTGCCATAGCTTCTGCGAACTGCATTTCTAATGTCAGTCTTTATTTTAGCCACAATATATCACCTCTTGACTAAAAAATACTTTTTTCTCTTTTTGCATATTCCAGTATATAAAAATTTTTTAATGCTTTATTACTATTCTAAGACTAAACCTTTAACATGTATTTATTATAACAGAATTCTATATATTTTCATAAAAAAACCTGCAAAGTCTAAAACCTTGCAGGTATTGATATCTTATGGCTCCCGGTTAAGGATTTGAACCTCAACAAACTGATCCAGAGTCA
Organism: Clostridia bacterium; assembly: GCA_017994115.1. GTDB lineage: Bacteria > Bacillota > Clostridia > Lutisporales > Lutisporaceae > BRH-c25. The sequence continues at coordinate 28,737 of JAGOLK010000016.1, forward strand.
GTTGTGCTACCATTACACAAACCGGGAATATTAGTTCGGAATTACCGACAAAATTTATTTTATCATGTATCAATAGTTTTAGCAATACACAAATTTTTTATAATAATTGTTTACAAGAGAAAAACTGAGATTTACTCAGTTTTTCTCGTGCAAACTAAATAATATTTCTTCTCTTATTCCTTTTCGAACATGTCCTTTCCAACTCCGCATAACGGACATACCCAATCCTCGGGAATATCTTCAAAAGGAGTGCCTGGTTCAATCCCGCTGTCCGGATCTCCCGCTTCGGGGTCATAAACATAGCCGCATGCTGTACAAGTCCATTTTTCCATCAATTTTCCTCCTTTTTTAATATGTTTATGTATGCAACTAATAAGGTTATGCATATTATACTATTATATTTGTGTTTTTGCCATATATACATTTATTATTACCAAATTTGTTACAATTCAAATATATTAACGGCTGATTTCTGCCTTTGCCATGAGAATGCTTATACTATTAAAAAGCTCCGGGAAATTCCCCGGAGCCTTTTTACCGCAATTTACATTGATTTTAAAGCTTTGCCAAGTCTTGTAATTCCTTCTACTATCTTTTCTTCACTCATGCATGAATAGTTAAGCCTGCAGTGATTTGCATTCCCGCCGTTGGGATAGAAAGGCTCACCCGGAACAAACGCAACCTTCTGTTCCAAAGCTTTCTTGAGAAGCACGGAAGCATCAACCTCTTCAGGGAAGGTAGCCCATGCAAAAAGTCCGCCTTGAGGATTAGTGCACTTTACGTTTGACGGGAATTCCTTTTTTATTGTATCAAGCATAAGGGTCCTTCTGGCAGAATATACTTTGATGATTTTTTCGATATGCTTTTCAATATCGTACATTTCCATGAACATATTTGCCTGTCTTTGAGCCATAGAGCTGCTTTGCAAGTCGGCTCCCTGCTTGACCAAATTGTATTTTACCAACAAATCAGGGCGGGCTATGACCCATCCAAGCCTCATGCCCGGTGCCAGGATCTTTGAGAAGGTTCCCAGAAGAATAACAAGGTTCTTGGGATCAAAGCATTTCAAGGACGGCAGTATATCGCCTTCAAACCGCAATTCTCCGTATGGATTATCTTCTATTACAGGTATCTCATATTCAGTAGCCAATTCCATAAGTTTCTTTCTTCTTTCAACAGGCATTGTCCTTCCTGTCGGGTTCTGGAAATCGGGTATGGTATAAATAAACTTTACATTTTTATTGGCTGCCAGAGCTTTTTCCAGCTCTTCAATTATCATCCCGTCTTCATCCATAGGAATTTCAACAAACTTAGGCTGATATGCCTTGAAAGCATTTAAAGCACCTAAGTAGCTTGGGCTCTCGGTTATAATCACATCATCTTTATTTATAAAGATTTTTGCCGTGAAATCAAGCCCCTGCTGTGATCCGGAAGTGATGATTATTTCACTGGGATCCGGAACAAACCCAATCTTTTTAGACCTTTCAGCTATTTTCTTTCTTAGCGGTAAATATCCGTCAGTTGCACCATATTGCAATGAAGCTTTTCCATCTTCCATCATTACTCTTTCCGTGGCTTTCATCATTTCTTCCACCGGGAAAAGCTCAGGTGCTGGAAGCCCTCCTGCAAATGATATTATGTCCGGCTGTTCGGCATACTTTAGCAACTCTCTGATTACGGAGCCTTTTAAGTTGTCCATCCTGTTAGCAAATTGAATTCCCATTTTTTTGAAAACACCCCCATAATTTTACCGCCATCTTGAATCCATCCTCCACTTATATATTACATTAAATTAATACATATTTCCATACAATTTGGCATTTTATTAATAAAATTTTTGAATATATCAAAAAATTTTTTAAATATATGTGTTTGAAGCTCTGACTGTTCACTCTTCCGGATTGAACCTGCCACTATTTAACACATTTAAGTCGGTATTTATATTCAAATACTGCGA
>JAGOLK010000087.1 GCA_017994115.1 Clostridia bacterium
TCTGCCTAAAACCACACATCGACCAGCAATTATGCTATATCCAAGGGAAAAGCTCAACCTAAACAAATTGAAAATCTACGAAACATGAAGATATTTAAAGAAAATGAGAGTATATTAAGGGAGGTAAACGATTATGGCAACATCAACAACTTATAATAGAGCGTTTTGGAATGTTATGAAAGGAAAAGAAGAAAATAATCAAAATCTAAGCGAGGGCTTTGATAATGCAGGAGCTTATGTCGCACCAGATGAGTTCAGAGAAGGCTTTAACACTGCTTTGGCAAAGGAGAATATATTCCGCAGATTTGCCACTGTTATCAATCTATCTTCTGCAGAAGGTAAAATTCAAGCGGTATCCTCAACGGGTACAGCAGATTGGGTTGAAGACGGAGATCCAATCCCCGAAAGTGCCGATACATTTACACAGTTTCTGGTGAAATCATACAAGCTGGCATCTCTTATCAAGCTAAACCGCTCATTCGTCACCGATATGAACTTTAATCTTGAAAAATATCTGATGGGTGATTTTGCGAAGCGTTTTGGCAAGGCTGAGGAAAATGCATTGCTTAATGGAAATGGCACAACTCAGCCAACAGGTATCCTTACGGCAGACGCAGATGTAACTACAGCAGACAATAGTACCATCTCTTTTGATGAGATCATCTCTCTGTATTTTTCATTAAAAGATGAATACCGAAATAACGCTGTGTTTATCATGCATGATAATACAGCCATGCTTCTTAGAACCCTTAAAGATACAAGCGGTAGTTATCTGTGGAATTCTTCGGATAACACCATTTTCGGAAAGCCTGTAGTTACCTCTCCATATATGCCTACAGTATCAGCAGGAGCAAAAAACATTGTATTTGGAGATTTATCATACTACTGGCTGATTGAACGTCAACCAATAACGATAAAAAAATTAAGTGAGTTATATGCATTGCAGGGGCAAATTGGATTTTCTGCTTACGAAAGATTGGATGGCAAGCTAATTCAACCGGATGCTCTGAAAATATTACAAATAAAAGCTTAAATAATAAATTAGGCACTGGATCATCAATTCTGCTCAGTGCCAGTTCCTTCAAAACATCGGGCAGGAGGTCACGATATGGAAAACCAAATTAACAGCCGCACAACCAAATCCGATATCGGAGGTACGGTCTATGTGGTGGAATCACGAGTAAGTGATTCAGCAAAGGAAAGTGCATATTCCAAGCTGAAACGACTGATTACAGTCAACGCAAAAAGCCTTTCAAAGTTATCAGATAGTTCATATAAACCCACGGAAATCAACTCGACTTCTTCAAGGTAGTACGGTAATATACATAGTGCTAAACCGCTTGAAGACTGTCGGAAATGGAGGATAAAAATGAATAGACAGTCAACATTTAGCACTATACGTAAATCAACATTAGCATTTGAAGAAGCAAAAATTACTGCTCTGTACTGCAGGCTCTCACGTGATGATGAGCTTGCAGGAGACAGCAACAGCATAGTGAACCAGAAGGCAATTCTAAAAAAATATGCTGAGGACAACGGTTTTCGCAACATCGAATTTTATGTGGATGATGGGGTCAGCGGTACAACTTTTGATAGGCCAGACTTTAACCGCATGATTGCAGATGTAGAGTCCGGTAGAATTGGAACGATTATCATTAAGGATATGTCCCGCTTCGGCAGGGATTACCTCAAAGTAGGCTATTACACAGAGATAATGTTTCCTGAAGCAGATGTACGATTCATTGCTATTAACAACGGTATTGATAGTGCAAACCAAGCAGACAGTGACTTTACACCGTTTCTTAACATTATTAATGAATGGTACGCTAAGGATACTAGCAAGAAAATCCGTGCTGTGTTCAAATCCAAGGGACAATCTGGCAAGCCGCTCTGCACCAATCCGCCTTACGGTTATATTAAAGACCCTAAAGACAAGTTGCACTGGATTATAGATGAGAAAGCCGCCGAGGTGGTCAGAGATATTTTTCGACTATGCATGGCCGGTTTTGGACCTACGCAGATAGCAAAGCAACTTGAAAAGCGGTGCATTGATACACCTACGGTTCATCTTCGCAAAATGGGTATTAACACTCCAGCAAGACCACCTGAAAACCCATATGCTTGGTCAGCTCGTACCGTAGCAGATATTCTGGCTAAAATGGAATATCTAGGTCACACGATAAATTTCAAGACTTCTAAAAAGTCATATAAGAGCAAAGTCAAGATATTGAACAATCCAGAAGATTGGCTGGTTTTCAAAAATACCCATGAAGCAATTATTGATGAGGGGACTTGGGAAACAGTGCAGAAAATCAGAGATGGCAAGCGAAGACCATCGCGATTAGGTGAAATGGGAATGCTTTCTGGCATGATGTTTTGTGCCGACTGTGGAGCAAAGCTGTATCAGGTTAGAGGCAAGGGATGGACACACGATAAGGAATACTTCGTTTGTGCTACTTACCGCAAGAAAAAGGGTATGTGCAGTTCACATCAGATACGCAATGTTGTAGTGGAACAGCTTTTGTTAGAAGACTTAAGACGTGTAACCTCCTTTGCCAAAGACCATGAACAGGAATTCATCCGTATAGTTATGAATAATTCAGAAAAGGAACTTGCCAAAGAACTCCGCCAAAGTCAAAAGGAATACGAACAAGCACAGACTCGCATTGCTGACATAGACAAAATCATTCGAAAGCTATATGAGGACAATGTGATGGGCAAAATTCCCGAAGAGCGTTTTTACAAGATGTCGGCTGAATATGAAGCCGAGCAGAAGGCTCTGGAAGAAAGGATAACTGAATTAAAACATACCATTGATACAGCAAATGAACAGTCCCTCAATACCGACCGCTTTTTGGCACTGGTTAAAAAGTACACAGAAATTACAGAATTGGATGCAGAGATTATTAGAGAGTTCATCGACAAAATTATAGTATTCAAGGCTGAAAAGATAGATGGCCGCAGAACCCAGCGGATTCAGATTTTTTATAACTGCATTGGCGCTATCGACTTACCAAAATAAACGAAAAACGGCATAGCCGCAAATCAACGACTATGCCGAATTTTTCAGGAATTAATAATCCCTATCTGACCGCTCCTAAAGGCCGCGTTTTTTATTTTGCGTATATGAGTTGCAGAGGAATGTCGAAAAAGCACAGTTTATATAAAATATAGGGCAATTCAACGCAAATCACTGTAAAGTGGAAAAATAATACTGTAATATTTTAGGTAAACTGGATAATGGCGGTGAGACTGTTGAAATTAAAAGCAGATAATATTGCAGGAATATCAGATCACAAGCAAATAGCAAATAATGTAGAGTTAATCACGAAGAGAATCAAAGAATATTATTTGAAAGAAGACATCAATGCATTGGAAAAGTTAAGGGATCTATGCAAAAAGGAAGAAATGATGATAGAAGCTGCAAAAATGCATAGGAACATAGGAATGTATCACTTTTATATGAATAATTGCATTGATGCTGTGAAATCAATGAAACTTGCTATAGATACAGTCAGGCGCGAAGATTGTTTGAATCTCCTTGTTGAATATTACTCTGAATTGGGATATATATATTTTCATAATCACGAGTATATACGCTCCAAAGCGTATTATGATAAGGCTGAAGAACTTCTTTTGCAGGTTCCGAAGATTGACAGGGAAATATTATATCTCCATTATTACAGATACGGGATGCTTCTGAGCAATATGCAGGAGTATTATTGTTCTGAACAGAAGCTGAAAAATGCACTATTATATGCAGGGGACGACAAGGATACCGCGTTGATTATTATGAACATCGGCTTGTTATATAAGGGGCAGAAGGATTTCAAGGCAGCATTGAGATACTACAGTAAGGCCCTCTGCCTGGCGGACCAAAAGGATATGAAAGTAAAGTGCAGGGTGTATAATAATATCGCCATTGTTTACAAAATACTGGGGCAGTATAAAAAGTCACTCAATTACATTAATAAGGCATTTAAGTGTATTAAAGATAATGATATGGAACTTTCTTTTATATGCTTCAACACATATACGGAGATCAAACTGTTGATGGGTGAAAAGGAATCGGTACTGGATGATTTTCTGCAGCTTCTTCTGAGAGTACAGGATGTTCACCTGTACAAAGGATATATTATACAAGGAATCAGCAATATGATAGCAATCGGCAGTGAAGACAGAAAGGTTCTCAAGAGGCTTGAAAATGCAGTAATAAAGCTAATTGAAGGAAATACATATGAAAACGAAGTATATATTAAAGAACTGAAAGTGTGCCTGGCAGATATTAAGCTTTGCCTGAGAGAGTTTAAAAGCAATTTGAAGGATGGCAAATATGCAGCAATTAACAAGGTGTAATTTTTGAATATTTTTTTTTATACAAGCCAAAATACATAAAAGTATTGGAGAGTGTAACTATGGATAAAGATGACCTGAAGGACATTATAATCTCCGATGAAGAAGAAAGGGAGAAACAGATTCACGAGCTGATAAGAGGAAAACGGTCATTGGACATAAATAAGGAGCTCTGCAAGACACTTACTGTGGGTGAAAGAATGGCTGACAAAATTGCAAGGTTTGCCGGAAGCTGGTCTTTCCTATTCTTCTTTGGAGCTGTAATAATTGCGTGGGCAATCTTAAACTCAAAGTACCTGTTTGACAAGCCTATCGATCCTTTTCCCTATGTTTTTTTGAACCTGATACTAGGCTGTATTGCATCGATACAGGCGCCCATAATAATGATGAGCCAGAACAGGGAAGCTCAAAAGGACAGGCTGCGCTCAGAAAATGAGTATCTTATAAATTTAAAATCGGAAATAATACTTGAGGATCTGCATATGAAGATAGATGAGATAATCAGAGAGAATAAAACATTGAAAAGAGAGCTTGATAATATTAAGATGGAGGTAGAAAAGTCCAATTCAAATATCCAACTGAGGAGAAATACAGATGGAAAAAGCGATACCGGTGGAAAAGAACCGGAATTATATAGTTGATATAACAGGGCTTTCCAGTGAGGGCCTTGGAGTGGCAAGGATAGAAGGCTTCACTGTGTTTGTGGAGGGTGCACTTCCCAAAGAACAGGCGGAGATAAAAATAGTAAAGGTACTGAAAAACTACGCCTTCGGCAAGCTGTTAAGGACATTGAAGACTGCAGCATGCAGGATTGAACCTTCCTGCGGAGTTGTGAAAAGGTGCGGGGGCTGTCAGCTGCAGCATATGAGCTATGAAGCACAGCTGCAATATAAGACTCAGCAGGTGAAGGATGCCCTGGAACGGATCGGAGGGCTTAACGGTGTTGCTGTTCACGATACAATTGGAATGGAAGATCCATGGCGGTACAGGAACAAGGCGCAGTTTCCCGTAGGAATGGACGGGGATGTGATGATAGGCTTTTATGCAAACAGGAGCCATGAAATAATTGATACCCCTCAATGCTCAATTCAGGATGCCGTCAACGATAACGTCATTCAGACAGTCAGAGAATTCATAAAGAAATATGATATCAGCGTATATGATGAGAATACAGGCAAAGGCATCATCAGGCATATAGTTACCAGAAAAGGCTTCAAGACCGGCGAAGTGATGGTCTGTATTGTGATTAACGGAGACTCTCTTCCCTGCGGCAAAGCCCTGGTTGAAATGCTGAGAGCAAGGACTGACGGGCTGAAAAGCGTGGTAGTGAATATCAATAAAAAGAAAACAAATGTGATATTAGGGGAAAGGAATATTGTGATATTCGGGGAAGAGGCAATATACGACTACATTGGAGAGTTTAAATTCAGAATATCCCCCCTATCCTTTTTCCAGGTGAATCCCGTTCAGACGGAGGTATTGTACGGCAAGGCCCTGGAATATGCAGACTTAAAAGGCGATGAAACGGTTTTTGACGCTTACTGCGGTATAGGTACAATATCACTGTTCTTAAGCAGGAAAGCCAAAAAAGTATATGGAATCGAAATCGTACCCCAGGCAATTAATAATGCCAAAGAAAATGCAAGGCTTAACGGAGTAAAAAATGTTGAGTTTCTTGTCGGTGAGTCTGAGATAGTGATACCGGAATTGTACAGGAAGGGCATCAAGGCAGATGTAATAGTAGTAGACCCTCCAAGAAAGGGCTGCGACGAAAAGTTGCTTGAGGTAATTACAGAAATGAGCCCTGAAAAAGTTGTATATGTATCCTGCAATCCTGCAACCCTGGCCAGGGATCTGAAGTATCTGTCCGAAAGAGGCTATGAGGTCAGGGAGGTACAGCCGGTGGACATGTTCCCTCAGACTTCTCACGT
>JAGOLK010000017.1 GCA_017994115.1 Clostridia bacterium
ACAATCGAAAGTACAAACCGGGTAACAGGTGATGAACCTCCTCTAGAGGAAAACTCTTTGTTTACGGAAGACAGAATAAATGAACCCAATACAAGGCCAATAATCTCCGGACGAATGTATTGCACGGCTTCTGCACGATGCAGGCCAAGTGCTCCTGCCGTGTCACGAATAAAGCACGCAACACAAAAACCCATATTTGCCGGATTGCCGAAATAAACCAAAAGAACTGCAAATAAGCCGACTATTCCGCCGGTAATGATAATTCCTGATTTTTCTTTCATACTTCAATATCTCCCTTATGATATGATATCTATGTTATTAGTTTAACAATGTAAATAACAATAGTAAAATAACAAAAACAAATAATTCAGCGGCGCAGAATTATGAAAATGAATACAAATTGTTTTTAATTTTATTCCAATGTATAATTTAGATTAGGATGATTAGCGGAGGTGCGTTATGAAAGAGCTTTATATGGACAATGGGGCTACATCCTTTCCAAAGGCCCCGGGAGTAGCTGAAAGTGTGTACAAATATCTTATACATATAGGTGCAAATATCAACAGAGGTTCTTATTCAAATTCTTTTGAGGCTGAAAATGTGGTTTTTGAGACCAGGGAGCTGCTCTGTGCGTTTTTTGGCTTCGATAAACCGGAAAACGTTGTATTTACAAAGAATATTACAGAAAGCCTTAATGTGCTGATCAAGGGGCTTTTTAAAAGCGGCGACCATGTGATAGTTTCCTCCATGGAACATAACGCAGTGATGAGGCCCCTCAGGGCTCTTGAAGGAAAAGGGGTTACGTTTTCAAGAGTTTTATGCAAAAATGACGGCAGCATAGACGGGAAGGATTTATTGCCTCTAATCTTTCCTAATACAAAGGGAGTAGTTATGACTCATGCTTCCAATGTTTGCGGTACAATTCTGAATTTGGAAGAGGTCGGAAGAATCTGCAAAGAAAAAGGTTTGCGGTTTATTGTTGATACGGCTCAGACAGCGGGAGCCATAAAGGTTGATTTTGATGATATGTGCGCCGATGCCATAGCTTTCACAGGGCACAAAGGATTGCTGGGGCCCCAGGGGATCGGCGGTTTTCTGGTGCGGGATGGCCTGGCTGATGAGCTTTCCACATTTATTGAAGGAGGCACGGGAAGCTTGTCTGATTCAGAAATACAGCCTTCCTACATGCCGGATAAATTTGAAGCGGGAACTCCGAATGTGCCCGGTATATACGGACTTAACGCCTCACTGAAATATATACGGGAGTTAGGTATTCAAGAGATATATGAAAAAGAAATGCAGCTTATGTCGGTTTTCTTGGAAAGGCTGATGAATATGCCTCATATTGATATAATCGGGAAGAAGGATACTAAAGGAAGAACGGGAATCGTATCTGTCGATTTTAAGGCTCAGGATAATGCAGAGATGGCACACCGTCTCTCATCAGAGTTCGGCATCATGACCAGAAGCGGGCTGCATTGTGCACCTTCCGCCCATAAGACATTGGGTACTTTCCCAAGGGGTACAGTACGTTTTGGATTGAGCCATTTCCTGGAGGAAGCCGATATATTATATGCGGCAGACCAGTTATACAAACTGAAGTAACCGGAGGGGAGATAAAATGGAATTTAATCAGGTGAAGATATTTGTTGCGGTCGCCCAAAAAAAGAGTTTTTCAAAAGCGGCGGACATGCTATTTATATCGCAGCCGGCCGTCACCAGTAATGTGCAGAAACTGGAGAGTGAGCTTGGGGTTACATTAATCAACCGAAAAACCAAGAACATCTCATTGACCGAAGGAGGGGAGCTTTTTTACCGTTATGCGGCGGAATTAATAAATATTTATGACAAAGCCGAATACGCCCTCAGCGGATATAAAAAGAATATTGAAGGGACCCTGGAGATATATGCCAGCACGATACCGGGACAATATCTTCTTCCGTATATTGTTAAAGAATTTAAAGATGCTTATCCTCTGGTTCTTTTTTCTATCTGCCATAAAGATTCAAGCGAGGTAGTCGAAGAAATCCTTTCCGGCAGAATTAACCTGGGGCTTGTTGGAGCAAAGTATAACTCAGATGCCCTTGAATATATTGATTTTTATGATGACAGAATGGTACTTATTGCTTCACCTCAAAAAAAATTTGATTCGGATTCTGTCAGTATTAAGAGTTTAGTCGGAGAAAACATACTGCTCAGGGAAGAAGGTTCCGGCACAAGGCTTCTTCTTGAAAATGCCTTGAAAGAAAAGGAACTGGATATGTCCATGTTTAAATCGCAGATTATTAATGACAGCCTGGAAGCAATTAAAAAAATGGTGGAATTGGATGTCGGTATTAGTTTGGTATCCGATATTGCAGTAAAACGTGAAGTTGAGTCCGGCCAACTAAAGCAATACGAAATCTCCGACCTGGAGCTTAAGAGGAGCTTTAGCCTGGTCTATAGCAATAACAGATGCCTTTCACCTATTGAAGAGAAATTTAAGGATTTTGTCAGCAATTGGAAAAGATAAGCAGAGGATGAATTTATGGCTATCAGTGAAAGAAGAGAACGTGAAATTGAGGAAATGAGGGAGCTTATACTTTCGGCGGCAGCTATGATTGCAGGTTCAGAAGGGTACGATAAGCTGTCTATCAGAAAGATAGCCGGCAAAATTGAATACTCACCGTCTATTATTTACCGCTACTTTGCGGATAAGAATGAAATCATAGGCCATTTAATGCAAAGGGGTTATAAAAAAATAATATCGGCAATAGCCTCTGCAAATATGGCAAGTGATTCTCCGGAAGAGCAAGTAAAAGAAATGGCCAGGAATTATATAGATGCCGCACTGAAAATGCCTGAAGAGTATATGGCTGCGCAATTAAGCAAATTTCCCAAAACTATAAAACAGACTTCATTTCTGTTTGAAGGGGTATCAGATGAGAAGTCCGTCATAGGAGCATTATGCAAATGCATAAAAGAAATTAACAAAGACATTGATTTGGAGGACAGCAAATGCGAACTCATTTCGCAGTTAATTATTGCATCCGCCATGGGGCTTGTTATAAAGCTTATTGTTGAGAAAGAAACGGGAGAGGAGCAAAGGCAGAAATAAATTGAAATTAGATTTAATTACGAACAAATGAACTGAATGCAGCGCTGCTTCAGCTTGCATTTTCATGTCGAAATAATAAGAAGGGTTTTTCTTTATATTTGCCCTATTGATGCATTATAATGAAATCAATGAGGACTAAGCAGCATCAATACGGGCAATCATTTCGTGATTCACTTATTTAAGTATGTTGTCTCATAATCATATCTCTTTATACAAGCTTAGTTGGTATAGTAATTTGTTTCATTATTAAAAACAATCCCTATTAATTCAAGAGATTTTTTAACAATCTATGAACACTGCTTTGCAGTTTTATTATTCCAGAACTGCTATTGAATGGACTTATGTAAAGATTCCGGAACATTACTTGCTATGCTCATTAAAAAACATAAAGGTAGGAGATGAGTAAAGTGAAAAGAAAACTTATCAGCATTGCACTCATTATATGCATAATATCCTTGACACTAACTCCTATGACTATGATTGTCAGTGCAGAGGGAGACAGTGGGGAAAACGAGGAAATGAATGCTTTGGAGGCACTGGGCATCGACACTTCCCAGGCACCGGAAGGATATGATCCGGACAGCCGGGATAACCCCTACGGAAAAGATACGGTTACAATCAATCCGGTAGGGGAATTTTATACCATAGGATTGGATAGGATTACAACTCACAGCGACATTATGCCGTCAATAAGGGATGATCACGGTACAAGCGTTACGGAATATGTATATCAAAGTGTTTATAACGAACTAAAAAGTACGATATACGGACATGAAAAATGGGAAGCTGACACAGCAGAAGAAATACTTGACGGCGGACTGGAAACCGGGATAGAAAGCGGTGTATCAGAGGTAACCGGTACATACTTGGCATCCGAAATTTTGACATCAGAATACCCAAGATTACAAAGCATTGCAGTGGATACAACGCTTGAGGGCGGCAATAAGCTCGCACTTACTGCAGTGGCAGCCGGTAATTTTGACGGAAACACCGAAGGGAAAAAAGCTCAGGTTGCAATGGTGTATACCGGAGCCTTACATAAAAATGGAGGACTGTATCTGAAGGTAGGGGATATCGGTGAAGACTACGGTACATCCAAGACACTGCTGTCCGCATCCGCAGATATAGGAAATCCGAATGCGAAATTGAACGGCGAAAGGATTGAAACCTTTGACAGTGCTCCTTATCTTATGCAGAATTATCTGCGGGTAAGTACCGGCGACTATGACGGAGACGGACGTGATGAAATTGCCGTATATATCCCTGAGTTAGGCGGTTCCCGAATCCAGGTATATAAGCTTAGGACTACCTCCGGAGACAATGATTACAAGGCGGGGAGTCAATGGGAGGTTGCATGGACCTATTCATTAAAAGAGACTACCTATGTATCAAATATGGTTTCTTTGGTGTCAGGGGACTTTAACTCCGATGGAGTGGACGACATAGCAGCTACGTGGGGATACTATTACGGCCCTGAAGATAATAAGGGCAGTACTGCAGTGGTTCTGTTCGGCAGCAACGATGGAGACATGCTTCAAAGCTCCCAGGAGTTTTCCCTGACCTACGGTCAGTCGGAGATAGTAAGAGGAGCATTTGCATTCGGGGACCTGACCGGCGCCGGTCAGGACACATTGATATTGGGCGGTCAGCTCAACAGCGACATTGAGGACGGGAATCTAAACAGCCGTTTTGTGGCATTGTACAGCTGGGACGGTACAAAATTTATACAAGGCATAGCAACGAATTTTGACCTTTTTGATAAGGACGATGACGGAGCACTTGTTCACCCTGCCATGAACAGGAATAACGAGGCCTTCTATTCCTCCCCCCTTTGTATTACAAACCTTGATGTTATCGGACAGGGACTGGGGGAAAATGCAAAGCTTTACATAGACAGCCTTATCCTTGGATATGGAGAAAGCGGTTTGACAATTGAAGCAGCTCTGGATATCACTTCACAGATGCAATCAGATAAGGAAAGGCCTGTTTCTTATGTGGAATACGGGGCTGCCGCCACAGATCTGGTGGGCTTGGGCAAGGAAAGCATAGCCACTATGCAGCAGACATTTTCTCAGGTGGACATAGAGACATTATCGGAAATCATTACCGAACTCCGAACATATGTGTACTATGATTATGAATACTATTATGAAAATTGGTTTTATAGGTTATTTGGCATCAAGAGCTGGCGTTTGGTGCAGAAAACATATACTGTTACAGGTGTAACTGAACTCACTGATAATCTGAGGACTTATGTTCCCGGAACAACCTATATGCTCATGATGGATATTAGTGAAAGCTATAGCAGCAGGACTGCAGTGGATGCTTCCGCATCACTTTGTGTTGCCAATACCGATGCGGATACGACATTCCTGAATTACAACAGGAAGTATTTCACATACAGTGATCCTGAAATCCTTGCAGTACTGGCTTCACCTCCATATTTCAGGGATTTGATGGAGCGTGATGATCTTTCGGGCAGCTACGGTGAATCCTCAACCAGTTATTCCAAAACAGAGGGCGGCAGCAGCGGAGTGACTGCTACAGCTACTATTTCTTTAGGTGCTTACATAGGCTTTGAACAGGAATTCAGCGTATTCGGTGTAAAAGTTGCCAGTGTAGAAGCTGAAATTGCAATTAAAACAAGCTTTACTTACGATTTTGAGTATACCTCTTCTCTTGAGCAGACAGTCACTTATACTGCTGCTGCGGGAGAGGATATGGTTGCCTTCTATTCAATACCCCTGGAAATATTTGAATTTGAAGCATCTGTGCCTGACGGAGAAGGAGGATATAAGACTCAGATAATGAATGTCAATATTCCTCATGAAGCTTCGGTAAAGCTTATGCCCCTGGATGATTATGAAGCAATTGCGGCGGATTATGATATACTGCCTCAGATTGCAGGCACCATTCTCACCCATACTGTCGGAGACCCTTCATCCTATCCGGGCAGCACAAACGGATACAATGTAATAGCCGAATATAAGGGAACTCCATCTTCGGTAGGGTTCAGCAGCGCCGGAGCGGCACAATCCCAGGAAATAGCAATGGGCACAGAGACGACTTATGCCTTTTCAGGTAAAGTAGCTATTGAAACAAAGGCCGGAGCCGGGGCAGGAGGAGTTACGGTAGGTATTATAGCCGGTATTGAGGGGGGAGCAGGTTACGTCATGACGTCTACTTCCGGAAGCAGCTTTTCCGGTGAAATCCATAATATGCCGGTTGAAGCGGAACCCTTTGCCTATGGGCATAGCTGGAGGGTATTCTGCTATGAGTATTACGACGGACTGTCTAATTTCCCTGTTGTCAACTATGTTGTAACAGATGTATCGGTACCTCCGGAGCTTCCTTCAGATTTCGGACAGAATATATCAGAGACAACAGACGACACCGTAGTGTTGACCTGGAGCTATGATAAATCAGTCGCCGGCTTCCAATTGTACCGCTATTATGAGTTCCCCGACGGCAGCGGTTCTTATGAGCTTGCTTTTGTAAATGCCGCCTCAGGAATTGAAGGGGAGGACGGACGCCTATATTACAGATACGAGGATAAGGGTTTGGCACCATATACCGATTACTCTTATCAGATACAGACAGTGCGTGCGGCTTTACCGTCACGGAGTATAAAGAGCGAAGTGTTAACTGCCCGAACCAAGACTTCCAGGGGATATCCGAAAATCATACTTGAAGGAGAAGGCCTGCAGGATGGAGTTTTGCCGATATATCCGGATTCCAGCTCAGTACTGAAGGCAGTTGTCCAGAATCCTGAGGATTATCCTGAAGGTTTTTCCTATCAGTGGCAGGCGCTGCTTAATGGTGTGTGGACTAATCTGAGCGGAAAGACAGAGGATACGCTGACCTTCAAATCCTCCGGCAGTGCCGATCAGGCACAGTATCGCTGCCGTATCAATACCATATACTATGATGAAGGGCAGGGCAACACGTATTACATCTCGGCATACTCGGAGGCAGTTTATGCAAAATACAGCAAGAGAACAGCGGTAGTTGCCGCAGACGATGACACGGGGGAAGCACGATTTACTGCGGAAGCCGAAGGCGACTGTCTGAAGATGTCCATAAGCCTGATTTCGGGAAATGCCGGTCATGTAATCGCACCAATCGGTAATGTGACCTTTGTAATCAACGGTACGGACTATTTGGGTTATGCAGTGGGAGTATTGAATGATGACGGAACACAGGATGACGGCAAAGCTGTCTCAACAGCAGAGGCAGAGGCTGACAATCTAAAGGAAGGTGTTTATGAAGTCACTGCCATCTATAACGGCAGCCGTATCTTCAAATCCTTGACAGTTGATGAACCAAGGACTGTTCTTGTTGGAGATGCCGCAGGCTATCAGCTCAACCTTACGGATGGAGGCAGTAAAGCTACCAGGTTTACTTACGGCACCATAATCATTCCGCAGCTGAATGAGATTAAAATAGAAGGAAATGAGGTTACAACGACTCAGATTACTAATGATGTGACTTATTTAATAAAAGATGCTGAGGGCAATACCGTCGATGACACAATTACCGCCGGTTTTAATACGCCTGATGTCGGAGCATACACTTTGGTTGCAAAGGTTGGATATAATGAAGCAGCAAGGCGAAGCTTCATAGTTATGAAAAAACCGATTACGGTTGAAATTCCGAGTGCAACCGTCGGAGGCAGCAATGTAGAAGGTAATAAACCCCGGGTTCAGCTTCAGGCGGGAAGCAGTATGGCATTTAATGAGACCTTCAGCAGCCTGAATCTGACCTATATTGCCAGAAATACGGCAGACAATGTAGTTTCACTTGACAATGAAACCCCTGCCGGGAAATATTTCGTAACTCCGGTACCCAGCGGTACATCTGATATAGGTAACTATGAAATAACTTACATCAGCGGTGTTTATACCATTATAGGAAGAACCTATGACGTCACTTATGAGGCGGTGCCATTCCAAGGTACACTTGCAGGAACCGTTACACTTACAAATGAAGGAAGCAAGTTTGCCGCAGCGGAAAGACTGTTGTTTTCGGCAGCACCTTACAACGGCTATGAAATTGATACCTGGACAGTCACTCTTTTAGATAGCCCCTATACCGTGCTTGATACTCAGGAGGGTGGATTTACATTTAACTATGAGATGAAGGACGAACCCATTCATGTAGCGGTAACCTTTGCAATGAAAGAAGTGACGTTGACGACCGCGGTCCAGGGGGGATCCGGAACAATCAAAGGCCCGCAGTATTTCGTCAGCGGTTCTGCCGTAACTCCCGGTGCAGAGCTTACATTCAAGGCGATACCGGCAGCAGGTTATCATTTTGTCAAATGGATGAAAGTAGTCGGGATTTCTACGACTGATCTGTCCGGGAATATGGAAGCTGATGGAACAAACACTCTGACATTGACGATGGGCAGTTCCAGCACAAGACTTTATGCCGTATTTGCCCGTGATTCCTATACCTTGACCCTTGAAGGGAATCTGCTGGCATCCTATTACTATGACCATGACGGATTGTCCACGACAGATGATATAGAAAAAATTGTATCCTCCGGAGCAGTGATCCCGGGAGATACTCAGGTAACCGTTAGAGTCAGAACCGGCTATGAGGCTGAAAGCACGGCAGTCTGGAAGCAGGATGGAGTCAATGTCACTGCCGATGAAGGTAATCAGAGCTATACCTTTGTGATGGTAAAAAATACTACCATATCCGTTCCAACTGTACGTGGAAAGTATATGATTACAACCTATGCAGAAAATGGTTCTGTCAAGGTTACCCTCAACGGTGCACCGGCAGATGGGGATGATTTGCAGGAGGTGCCGGGCGGAACCAAAGTTACACTGACGGCAGTACCCAATTACGGATATGAGCTTGACTGCTGGACTGTAAACGGTGAGGTCAGTGAGCAAGAGGACTACACCTTCATCATATCCGAGCTTGGAGGGAATATTGAGATTACGGCATCTTTCAAGGAGCTTGCTTCATATGATGTGAGTATTGCCTTAGACAAGCCTCTTCGTGCCTCCCTTAAATATACCATTATAGACCATATGGGACGTGTAGTGCGCCAAAACTTTTCTATTGGAAGCGGTGAGGAAATCCCTGTCTGCAAGGGGGATACTCTTACGGTCACGGTGATACCGAAAGAAAACTTCATGGTCGGTAAGTGGATTGTCAATGGAAACGTCATAGACAGCCGCCAAAAGACCTATACTATAGAGAACATCAATGAAAACACGGACATTCAGATTGATTTGGCAGCACAGATAAGCTGCAGGGTGTACTATTCCGATGATATCAGTCTGGCAACTGTGGACGGTGATCCTTTTGAAAGCGGGGCTATGATTGGCTGCGGTACTACTGTAGCTTTCCATGCCAATCCTGAAGCGGGAAAAATGGTTGAGAAATGGATATTGAACGGGGATGCCGCTAATATCGTGAAAAATAAATACGGCGAACCGCTGGTTGATAAGGTTTATATAATTGACGGCCTTCCGGGCACTGTTAACGTTTCAGTAGCCTTTAAGGATATCGATACCCACAGTGTTAACATTCAGGCTGAGAAAGTCGAATGCAATGCAGCCTACGAACCGGAATTTGATGGTTTAATCCGTGACGGTGCAGCAGGAATATTTACTTTCAGGGCAGAAGCCGGTTATCGCCTTGACAGGCCTGTGCTTGAGGAGAAAGGTATCTTTGACTATATTTCCTATGATGAGATGACGGGATCATATACCTGCAGGATCAATGCCATTCACAGCGACTACTTCATATCTCTGAAGGCCAAGGAACTGTATACGATTTCCTGTATTTCAGGTAATAAAGGAACAGTTACTACCGTACCGGCTATTGCAGCGGAAGGGGATACTATAAGCATTGTTGCAACAGCCAAAAGCGGATATAAGCTGGGAAGCGTACATGCGTCTTATCTGGATGGAGCAGGACAAATTGCGGATATTGCAATTACTTATAATACCTTCGTTATGCCTGCGGCTGCCGTAACAGTTACCGCTATATTTGAAGCATACAATGACGAAAATGGCGGAAGCAACGGAGGAGGCGGAAGCAGCGGAGGAGGAGGCACACTGGTAACAGAAACAGCGCCGGAAACCCTCAAGGCTGCTATTGAAGGCAGCAAAGCAACTCTTTCAATCAGCGATGATATGCTCGCAAAAATTCTTTCGGAAGGTGCAGGAACCGGAACTGTATTAATAGATGTATCAGGATTGGAAGCAGAAATAGATACTGTTGTGCTCCCCAACAGTGCACTTTCAACAATAAGTGCTGCAATAGAAGAAGAAGGCAGCGGCCTGAATCAGCTTTCCGTGGCAATGAGCGGCTCGATGCTTACTTTTGACGGTAAGGCACTGAGCACCATTGTGAGAGAGAGTGGGAATGAGGATATTATACTCTCCGTTAAGGAATTGGATAAGAGTGAATTGAGTGAAAGCGAACGTTCCTTGGTAGGAGATAATCTAGTACTGGATATGAGCTTATTCGTCGGAAGCAGGCAGATATCCGACTTTGAAGGAGGAATCGTAACGGCATGCCTGCCTTATGAACTTAAGGAAGGAGAAACTGCAGACGGACTGGTTGTCTGGTACATGTCCGACAAGGGAGAACTGACAAGCTGCATCTGCAGTTATGAGGACGGAATGCTGACTTTCAGTACAACACACTTCTCAAAGTTTATTGCGGCATATTTCCCCTTCAAGGATTTAAAGGATACGGACTGGTATTACGAAAGCATAGTATATGCCTTTGAAAACAACCTGTTCAAAGGCACCGGTGAAAACAGCTTCAGCCCCAACAGCAATATGACCCGTGCCATGCTGGTAACGGTCTTATACCGCTATGACGGTGCCTCCGGAAGCTTTGAAAGCAGCTTCTCCGATGTAGCTTCTACAGCTTGGTATAGGGATGCCGTGGCATGGGGGGCTGCAAATGGGATTATAGGAGGCTTCGGTGACGGCAGCTTCGGTCCTGATACTGTTATTACCCGTGAGCAGCTGGCAGTTATATTGTATCGCTACGGGAAAATCAAAAATTATGATTTATCTGCTTCTTCAAGCCTTGACAGCTTCAAAGACGGAAATCTGACATCAAGCTATGCAATTTCCGCTATGCAGTGGGCATCAGGTACAGGTTTGATTTCCGGAAAAGGCAGCGGGATTCTTGATCCGAAAGGCAAAGCTACAAGAGCGGAGGTTGCGGCTATTCTTATGAGATTATTCCAATAAAAACCAGCAAATTCAGGCAGGAAAAAATGCAGTAAGGAAAGAAAATATGATATAGCATTTTAAATAATAATAGTCGGAGGTTTTTATGTCAAATACACCAAAGCAAATAAAAGCTATAAACGTTTTTTCAAAAGGAACTATCGCTGCTATTATAATTATAGCAGTTGTTGGATTGAGCATATTGGGAGTTTTTCGCTTTACCAGGCCAATTCCGGCAGCAGGCACCTCAAAAACTTCAGAAAACATTGTTTTACCCGGTGAGCTGTCGGTTACCTTTCCTGAACAGGGGCAAGCCGCTGTTGGAACTGATACTTTTGGTGTTATAGCCGCTTCTTCGAATCAGGAGTCCATTCCGATTGCCAGTGTGGCAAAAATAATGACTGCATATTTGGTTCTGAAAGCTTACCCACTGCAGCCAGGTGAGGAAGGGCCAAGCTTGACGATAACTGATGAGGATGTCGCCGGTTATAAGTATGCGGTGCAAAACAATCATTCTTATTTACCCGTTGCTTCAGGGACGGCTCTTACAGAAAGACAGCTTCTGCAAGGATTGATGCTGCCCTCCGGGAACAATATAGCCGATACAATAGGCCGATGGATTGCGGGAACCAATGAAGCATTTATTGACAAGATGAATGAAACAGCAAAGGCTCTGGGGATGACCAATACACACTATGCCGACGCCAGCGGGGCAGATGAGGCTACAGTGAGCAATGCTGCCGATCAAATAATAATGGCGCAGGCTGCTATGCAGGATCCTACCTTTCGAGAGATTGTCGCAATGCCTCAGGCTGTTCTTCCTGTTGCCGGGAAAGTATATAATGTAAATGCCATGTTAGGCAAGCACGGCATTGTGGGAATCAAAACCGGTTCAGGCGTTATAGCAGGCGGAAACTTCGTATCAGCTGCACCGATAGTAAATGGAAGTGAGAAGCATTATATTTTAGCTGCTGTGCTGGGCAGCAGGAAGCCTAATGAAAACCTGAAAAGCGCCTTTGATGCAAATGCTCAGATTCTGGACCAGGTCCGGCCCCAGTTCAAAACATTTACAATTGAGCCTCCGGCAAATGGTTTTGGTAAAATTATTACTCCGTGGCATACCGAAAGTGAATTGACGATAAACGAGCCGATACAGGTCTTTGGCTATCCGGGTATGAAGATAGAATATTCAATAGAACCTTTGGAAGTAAAGCTGCCTGTCCTTCCGGGCACTGATGTTGCAACCCTCACAATCCGGACAGGGAAAACCTCCAAAACCTATATGATGCAGAATAAAGTTCAGATTGATAAGCCGGGATTCATATGGAGATTAATAAGGTATTAATTTTATGAACTTAAGAATTAAGCATGGCAGCTGAAGCAAAGGGACTGTTTCATATTGTGATATGATACAGTCCCTTTAAAATCTCCATTGAAAACATATTTAAATTACCTGCTTTGTTTTAATGGAAACTATTGCATTAATTATGAAAAAGAATTACAAATAATATATAATAATTATTAATAAGATTATCCAGTTATTTATACTTTAAAGGTATTTGTCCGGAATACCTATAAAACATTATACAAATATTAAAAGATATTGCAGAAAAATATTAGAGACAAATAATTGTAGTAATAATAAGGAGGATAAAAAAATGAGTGAAAACAAAACCCTTGACAATTTAATGGCGGCATTTGCCGGAGAAGCCCAAGCTAACAGAAAGTATACGGCATACGCAAAGAAAGCTGAAAAAGAAGGGAAAATGAATGCAGCAAAACTGTTTAGAGCGGCGGCTGACGCCGAAACCCTTCATGCCTTAAAGCATTTTGAAGTGGCAGGAAAAATCGGTTCTACGGCAGATAATCTCAAAGATGGTGTTGCAGGAGAGACCTATGAGTATAAGGATATGTATCCCGGTTTTGTGAAAGAGGCTGAAGCTGAAGGGAATAAAGCTGCGCTCATGTCCTTTACCTTTGCAATGAAAGCGGAAGAGGTTCATGCCCGACTTTATCAGGATGCATTGGAAAATCTCGATGAGACTGAAGAAGTTTTCTATTATCTCTGCCCGGTCTGCGGAAACATCGAAAAATCCCGGCCTGAAAAATGCAGCATCTGCGGCGTATCAGGAGAGAAGTTTATCAAATACTAGGTGCCAGGCACCGAACAAGAACATATTGAGGTAAATGTTCGCATTTAATGCACCTTTTGATGATACTATGTCAGGAGGTGTATTATTCTGGCAGCGGTGGAATATATCATGGGACACAATGGGGAAGGCTGATTTTAACGCAGAGTCCTCCGGTTTCATTGTTTTCCGCCCATATCGAACCATTGCAGGCTTCAACAATTTCTTTGCTTATGGATAACCCCAGCCCTGCTACGGAGCGGCTTTTGTCCGAAGTATAAAAGGGATCGAACATTTTTTGCAGTTCCTCCTCTGAGACACCCGTGCCGTTATCCTCAATCGAAAATATTATGTAATTTTCCTGCTTTGAGCAAAAGACTGCAATGGAGGGGTCTCTCATACTGAAATGCTTCAGGCTGTTGCCGATAATATTTCCGAATACCCTTCTCATTTTAGGAATATCTATGAACAGTATTTCATCGGGATAGCCGACGCTGATGGAAAAAGCAACCCCTCTTTCTGCTAATTCTTCTTCGTAGTCTGATTTTAAAATGGCACAGAACTTTTCGGCGGATATCCGCTGCTGCTTTAACCCGCTCTGCATCTGGAGGTTCAGGTACTCGTCGAATTCCTCTATCAAATCCCTGATTGAAACTGATTTATTATAAATTATATCAATATACCTTCCATATCTGTCCGCGGTAAGATTATTCTTTCTTAACCGTTCGGCATAACCCATGACAGAGGTGAGAGGTGTCTTAATATCATGGGAAATAGATGCAATAATAAGGTTCTGCTTCTGCTTTTCTTTTTCGATTGCTTCCGTAAGCCTTACGAACTGATTTTGCAGCAGCCCTATCTCATCCTTGCGTGCCACATTCTGAGGATGGATTCCCTCCTTATATCTTTCCATGCTTTTCTGCAGGGCAATAATGGGCTTGACATAATTAAAATAAAAAATGGCAGCAATAAATAGTAATATGAAGCATATGATGAATATTTCCGCTATAAACAAATTCCAAACCACATAATATGAGGAAATTTTCTTCAGGGATACGGGCTGAGTAACCTTCAACAAATAAACTTTATTATCATGGTGAAATATGCCGGAGGAATTAATCTCTATGCTTACGCCTCCGTCTTTTCCCCCATGGAATACCGTGCGGCCGGACTCATCCACAACCTGAATATTCAGATTTTCTGTCTGTGAAATAATTTGAAGCGCCTGTGAGAAATCCTGACTGCTTTCGATTTTTTTTATAATCCGGTCAGTTTCAGTTTGCAGCTGCTCCCGCATACTGCTGTTGTAGCCGGCAATTTCCCGGGAAAGATAAAAATTATAATACCCGTAAAGCAGCAGTATATTGATAAGAAAAGCAGCAAGAACAAGGAGGGGAAGCTTGAATCTAATACTCATTTTCTTTCTCCTGGTGTTTTATTAATTTATATCCTACGCCCCATACGGTTTTGATGTACCTGTTATCCTTGTCGATTTTATCCCTTAAGTTCTTAATATTCACCGCTACGGTACCAATATCCGTGAAATCAGCACCCCAGATCGCACTGAAAATCTGTTCCTTTGAGACGACCTTTCCTGCATTAATAAAAAGATAATGCAGCAGTTGAAATTCCCTCATGGATAATTCCACCGCCTTGCCGCTTACGGTAACTTCATAGCTTTCCGGGTTTATTGCAATGCCGCCTATAGTCATGATACTGTTGTTCTTTTGGAGACTGCGCTTTTCGCGGCGCAAATGAGCCTTTACCCTGGCGACCAATTCCTCCACAACAAAGGGCTTTGATATATAATCGTCTGCGCCCATTTCAAAGCCAAGCATGGTATCATAGGTCCGGTTTCTGGCTGTCACGAAAAGTATGGGGCAGGATACGGTTTTTCTGATTTCTCTACATATTTCCAGCCCGTCTATGCCGGGCATCATAATGTCCAGCAGTATCAATGAGAAGTCCTGAATACTCTTCAATAAAGTGAAAGCATGTTCTCCGTCGAATGCCAGAAGGCACTGGTATCCTTCATCGGTAAGGGCATCGGATATCAGTGATGCGATTTCCCTGTCATCATCAACGATCAATATTTTTTCCATGATTTCACTCCTTCCTGTGAGCATAAACATCTGCACTGTAACCCGGTTTCAGTACCATCCCGGGATCCTCCGGCTTAATCTGTACCTTTATAATCCGTTTGCCGTCCTTTTCCACAGCTTCATTTGAAATTTGGATAACGGTCCCCGGTATTGAGGTGCTGCTGTCCGACGCCGGCACAATTTCAACGGAATCATCAAGAGCAATATTCCTGATGAATTCCTCTTCCACCTCGGCAATAACTATTATAGAATCCGCATCAATCAGCTGAAGAACCCTTGTGGGATTATTCTGTACCCCCAGCCTTGTGCCGTTTACTACTTCAATATTCCGTACAATGCCGTTCCGGACACATGATATGACTTGATTAGAGTCCAGGTAGTCCTTAACGCTTTTGTTTTTCATAACCTCCAGGTCAATACCGGATACTGCCACACTGCTTTCCTGCCTTGCCGTGTTTGCGATGTTTGAGTCTTTTATTTCCTTCAACTGGGCACTCTTGGATTTTAATAGTATGCTCAACTGGTCAAGCTCGGTTCTTAATGTGCTTTTTGTTTTTTCAATGCCGGTCTCAATATCCTTCAGGGCTTTCTCTTTTTCAGCCAATATATCCATGTATCGGTCCAATGTGTTCTTGGTGACTGCTCCCGCATCATATAGGGCCTGATTGCTGCTTACATCCCTTTTTGCATTTTCCACTTCTTTTTTTGCCAGGTTCAGTGAGGTTTTCAGTATTTTAAGGTCTGCATTGGTTTCCTTGGCCAATTCCTCTGTTTTTTCAAGGATATCCTCTTGTATCTGTTGAATATCCGCTTCGAGAGCCCCGGTATCCTTATTGATGCTTTGGAGCCCGGCCTGTCCTGCTTCCAGTTGATGCTGAAGCTTTTCCACAGTCCCCAGATATTCCGACATGTCCAGAGTCACCAATACCTGATCCAAGGATACATGGTCGCCCTCTTTAACTTTAATATCCGTTACTATAGCGGGAAAGTCAATACTTATATCATAAATCCTTTCATACTTTACTTCTCCCCAGAAATCCAGCCTGTCATCCTGTTCCAATGAAGAAGATGCGGTTTCAAAGCTCTGTGCTTTATCTGCCCGCGCAGCATTAAAGCTTATTATCCCAACCGCTGTAAGCATGATAAGGATACCGATTCCTATCAGAATATTTTTTTTGTGCCTTAGAAACATTTTTTTCACAATATTACCTCCAATTCAGCTATTCCACGCTTTTTAGCGACTCAAGCATATCCATATCTTTCATTTTTACAGCTGCGATACTGTTGATAATCAGAGCAAATACTGTTGTTATGGCCACTGAAAAAACCACGGTGCCAAATGTCACATTGCCGATCAAATCCATCTGGTCATTCAGGCCTTTTGCTACAATTTCAGCCAGCACTTTGCCCACAGGCATTCCCAGAATCAGCCCTGCTATTACTGAAAGGGTGTTTTCAGTAAGTACAAGAGAACGGATTTCCTTCTGATAAAAACCCAGGACCTTCAAGGTGGTAAGATCCCTTATCCTCTCGGAAAAATTCAATATACTGCTGTTATAAAGAACAACAAAGGCCAGGATTCCTCCCATAATAATAAGCATTACCCCGGCTATATAAACAACCCTTGTGCTGGATTTGACATCGGCAATCTGATCGGTTCTGCTCACATATTCCTCCGCATAATCTCCCCTGAGGAAGCCCCAATCCGGCCCGTTGTTCCATTTTACAAGAATTGCGGTAGGCTCAAAAATTTCTCCGATTGCTTCATAATACGTGTCGGTCATATACATTCCCTGTCCGGTGGCCAGATACAGAATCTGCTTTACAGGCACTTTTATATAGCCTTTGTTTGTCCGCTTCAGCTCTATTATATCTCCGGCCTTGATTTTCAGGGTGTCTGCAAGCTTTCTCGTAATTGCGGCACCCTCATCAGGCAGCAGGACAGGATTGCCGTCAACATCCTTCAGGTGGATAAGAGGGCTTTCCTGCGGATAGACCGTCAGCAATTCCATTTGCCTTTCCCCATTGGGACAGATGATTTCTGCTGCCGTTTCCCTTATCTGCTGAATCGTTCCGTCCAGCCGCATGTTGCGTATAAAACGGGAATCTGCTTTGCTGTCCAGGAGGATTTTATGGTCGTAGGTGTATGTAACATTGTAAGTATGCAGGGCGATTCCATTAATCATATTAATTATGGTAAAGGCCGCTACAATCAGCCCCGTGCAGCCTGTGATCCCGAGTATGCTCATTATAAGGCGTATTTTGTTTCTGGATGTATTCCGGGCAATCAGCCTGCGGCTGAAGCGCATCCTGCTCCAAAGGCCGGTAAGGTATTCCAGGAATATATGGCTTCCTTCCTTGGGGGGCTTGATTCTCAGAAGCACGGAAGGGGAATCTCCCAGCAGCCTGAGGCAGGAGTACAGGGAAATGCCTCCTGTACAAAGAAGTATCAAAACCAGGCTTATGATAAAATTACTGTAGTTTATTGAAATCCTGTAATCGGTAAAATTCAGCCTGAGCCAGGGGATCAGCATCTTTCCGAAGATAACGGGGCCTGAAAGGAGGCCTAAAAAAGCCCCAAGTACCCCCATATATACCCCATAGGAGGTATAATGCCACAAGATGCTTTTCTTTCCGTACCCCAGAGCTTTTAAGATACCTATCTGGCCCCGTTGGTTTTCCACCAACCTCATCATGGTGCTTTGGGTTATTAAGGCAGTCACAATAAAAAACATCAGGGAGAAAACCGCCGCAAGGAGCTTGAACTGCTGAATATTGGCATCAATATTGCTGACGCTTCTGTGGTCCTCTCTGGCAACAATGCCTGCCAGATCGTCTCCCACGGCATCAAAAATTTGGGTTTTTACCTTTGTTATATCAGCACCGGGAGACAGCTTTACGGATACCTGATTATATATCTTCCGGCCGTATGCACTCTTAAGCATGTCTTCATTAATAATAATGAAGCCGTATTTTTTCGGATTAGGGAATGTGTCAGTGGAGCCTTTCACCGAGTAAATATGTTCACTGCTTAAAGCCAGCCCCTGGATAGGGAAGCGAATCCACTTGTTATTCAGTTTAATCGAGATATCATTACCTATATCCAATCCGTGCATTCTTGCAAAAACTTCGTCCAGGATTGCCCCGCTGCGGCTTGAAAGCTTTCCTTCAAGAAGCTGGGGCCGGTCCAATGCACCTTTGCCGGAAACAGCATATACACGCAGAGTGGGGCTGTTTTCCAGATCGGATAAGGCATCCAGAACAAAACGCTTTTCTGCTTTTTCCACGCCCTCAATTCTTGAAATGCTCCAAAGCTCCTTTTCGGTGGGATTCAATACATTGACCCATAAATCCGATATATTGGCGGCTGCATACATGCTTTCCGAATGCAGCTCCACCGTTTTCCAGATGCTGTCGATACCGGTGACTATGCATACCGCAATAGTGGCCATTATAAGGATAGATAAAAACTGGACTTTTGACTTTTGCATATCCCTGAGGGATTTCATAAATAATGATCGCATTACCATATTATTTCCTCTGCAGCCCTTGGGCTGCTATTGTATTTGATATCAGAAATTTTACCGTCCTTCAAATGTAAGACTGCATCTGCCATTTCCGAAATCAGTACATTATGAGTGACAATAATCACCGTTTTACCCATATCACGGGCTGCATCCCGTATCAGCTTAAGTACTATTCGCCCTGTTGCTGAATCAAGGGCACCCGTAGGCTCATCGCATAATAATATCTGGGGGTTTTTTGCCAGGGCCCTTGCAATAGATACTCTCTGCTGCTCCCCCCCGGATATCTGGCTTGGGAAATTGTCCATACGGTCCTTAAGCCCTACCTTAATCAGCATTTCTTTTGCGTCCAGCGGGTCTTTGCATATTTCCTCGGCAAGCAGAACATTTTCCAGCACCGTTAAATTGGGCACAAGATTATAAAACTGAAAAACAAAACCGATTTTGTTCCTTCTGTAGGTTGTAAGCTCATATTCAGTCATTCCGGATATCTCCAGATTGTCTGCAACGATTCGTCCTTTTGTCGGTGAATCCATGCCTCCAAGCAAATTGAGCACTGTTGTTTTGCCTGCACCGCTTTGCCCCAATACTACATTTACAGTACCCTTTTCTATACCGAAGCTGACACCGTCAACCGCCTTGATGATATTGCCGCCCACATGGTATTCCCTTTCAACATTTTCAAAAGTGATGAAGCTCATAGATTATCTCCCTTTATGAATATATGCTGCAGTAAAACTCAGCCGCTATCTGCTGCTTCAGCCTATTATATAATTATATTGGAAATAAATTATATAGTAAGAGGAAATTTATTAAGAAATATTAAGGACGCCTTCCTTATCCAACATCATGTTGATTAGCAGTTGATATAGTATTAAAATTAATGTAATAAAGGAATTCTTTAATGTATTTTCAAGGGAGGAAGACAGATGGGTAGAAAACATATAAGCCTGCTGCTTGCTTTTTTATTAGTATTCTTAGGTATTGCAGGACAAGTATTAAAGATTGAAGGCCAAGGAGCCGGTTCGTCCCAGGCAGCCCCTGAGACCGCTGCATATGTAGGTGAAGGCAGTGGGTGTTATGGTGCCATTCAAGTGGAAGTAATACTTGAAGGCAATAAGATAAAAGATATTCGGATTCTTCAGCATAATGAATCTCCCGGAGTAGGAGCTGAAGCAGCAAAGTTAATAGCGGAAGAAATCATAAAGTACCAGAGTATTGCAGTTGATGCCGTATCAGGATGTACAAAATCCAGCAACGGTGTTATGGCTGCTGTCGAACAGGCTTTGGGGAAAGCCGGGGTAAATATCGATGATTATTGGAAAAAGCCGGATAAGAGTACTACACGGATAGGTAACATAGAAAAGACTGCGGATGTTGTTGTAATAGGCGCCGGCGGAGCAGGCCTAGCAGCCGCTGTATCGGCACATCAGAACGGTGCCAGGGTCCTGGTACTGGAGAAAATGCCCATGGTTGGAGGAAATACAATCAGATCCGGTGCCGCATATAATGCGGTTGACCCTAAGCGTCAATCTGCGCAGGGAATAGAGGACTCAATTGAAAAGCACTACATTCAGACCTATGAAGGCGGAGACAGGCTCGGGAAACCCGAATTGATAAGAACGCTTATTGAAAAAGCATATCCGGCACTTGAATGGCTTGAAAGCATGGGTATGAAGTTTAAGGATGAAATATTTACAGTTCTGGGCTCATTGTGGCCAAGATCCCATAAACCCGAAAAGCCCCTTGGGACAGGATATATAGAAACATATATGAATTATATTGAACAGCAGGGCGGTGAAATTGAAGTAATGCTCAACACAAGGGCAACGGAGCTGATAGTTGAAAACGGAAGAGTTGTTGGTGTTGAGGCAGAAAATGCGGAGGGTACTGTTACCGCGAAGGCAAATAATGGTGTTGTTATTGCAACAGGAGGTTTCAGTGCAAATGTAATAACAAGGAACTATTACAATAATATGTGGCCGGATCTTACAAATATTAAAACAACCAATCACCCGGGAGCTACCGGTGACGGCATGTGGATGGCCGAGAAGGCAGGAGCAAGCTTAATAGGAATGGATCAGATTCAGCTTCTGCCTATGGGAGATCCGGAGACGGGAAGCCTCAGCGGAAACATAGAACAGGGAGTTGAGAACAGGATATTTGTCAATAAATATGGAAACCGATTCGTTGATGAAGGCGCCAGAAGAGATGTAATGACCAGAGCACTGTTCCAACAGCCGGATTGCTATATGTGGGTAATCCTGGACAAGCATTCCTATCCCACACCTGATACAAGGAACAACTTTAACGAGACAATAGAACAGCTTGTAGAAAACGGAACAGCATTTAAGTCAGATACCCTGGAAGGCCTGGCAAAACAGATTGGCGTAGACCCTGCAAACCTTGTCAGGTCTGTGGAGACCTTCAACATGGCTGTAGAAAAGAAAATAGACGATCCCTTCGGCAGAACACTGTTCATGGATAAGATCGATACCCCTCCGTTTTATGCAGGGGCGAGGGTGCCTGCGGTCCATCATACAATGGGGGGCATAGAAATAAACACAAAAGCGCAGGTACTTGATAATTCAGGCAATATTATCCCGGGTTTATATGCAGCAGGAGAAGTAACCGGCGGAATCCACGGTTCAAACAGGCTTGGCGGCAATGCTCTTCCTGATACTGTAGTATTCGGGAAAATTGCGGGAGAAAGTGCTGCAAAAGCTGAATAAAAAGTAAGAGGGGGCGTTGTTTATTAAGAGGTTTATTTTAAGGCTTCATTCAAGCTTTATGAATTTAAGTATTAAATATAAGACCCTTCTGCTTTTTTATAGTATCGTCATTTTTATCTCGGTACTCTTGGGAAGCTATTCATATATAGTATACTCCAACAAAATAGAAAAAGAGATAAGGCAGTCAAATTTCATAGAAACCACAAAAATCAGGAAAAGTGTAGATTTGCTCCAAAAGGATATCAAGGATTTATCAACTTTTATCCTACTTGATTCAGATCTGCAGAAGGTACTTTCGGAGCCGGTCAAAAGCCCGGGAACAAACATGCAGAACGCAGAAGAAAACTATACCGGAGAAGTGCTTAGGCCATTATATGACCTTGCTGCATCCAAGGATTATATTAGTTTCATATCAATATACGGAAACAATGGATTTCAGTACTACATCAGCAACGATTACAGCAGCGGAATCAGAAGGCTATCGGAGATAGAACCGTTGGATATCTATATTAAAGCAAAGGAGCTGAAAGGACAACCCCTATGGAAAAACCTTGATGCAGATAATCAGGTTTTTATTGTCAATAATAAACATCCAAAGGTTGCTATGGTGAGAACCCTGTTAAGTACAAACAACTATGATACCATTGGATTTATGATAATCTGTATTAATGTATCGACCCTTGACAATCTGTACAGTGAAAATACCAACAGTTCAAGAAGAAGCGTCATATTGCTGGATGAGAAAAACAAGATAATATCTCTGAAATCCAATGATGAAAAGCTTAAGGCGGAAGATATAGAGAGCTATATTATCCCATCCGTAAATAAAAAATCAGGTAATAAAAATATAAAACTGGGAAATGAAAATTACCTTGTTGCCTTTGATACTTCGGAACAAAGCTCATGGAAAGTCATATATACTGTTCCGGTAAATGAATTGCTGAGTGAGTTGAAGTCAGTTTTAGTTGCTACTATTATGGTGGTAATAGGTTGTTTAATTATTGCACTGATACTTGCTATGTTTATTTCTACATACCTGACATCTCCTATCAATAAACTGATTTACTCCATGGAAAAAGTGAAAATGGGCAGCTTCAAAGAGAAGGTTAATTTTAAGTATAATGATGAGATCGGAACCTTAGGCGAACAATATAACGATATGATTGACAATATAAATAATCTTATAGATGAGGTTTATATGCTTCAGATACAGGAAAAGGAAGCTGAACTGAAGGCGCTGCAAGCTCAGATAAATCCTCATTTCTTATATAACACCCTTGACTCAATATTCTGGAAGGCTCAGAGATCTAATGACAAGGAAATTGGTGAAATGATTCATGCTTTGTCAAAGCTTTTCAGGTTGACCTTAAATAGAGGCCAGGAATTTACATATATAGAGAATGAAAAAGATTTTATCCACAATTATCTCTTGCTGCAAAAAATGAGATATGGAGAAAAACTGAAATATACTATAGAATTTGATGAAGACATACTGTTTTATCGCATACCAAAGCTCATACTGCAGCCTTTTGTTGAGAATGCAATAGCCTATGGTACCGAATCCAGCAATGCTGAAAGCATAATCAAAGTAAGAGGAGAGAAGTATCATGGGGGTATAAGGTTTACCATTGAGGATAATGGCAATGGAATAAGTCAGAAGCTTATAGATGAAATACTGGCAGATGATGCGGAGAGTGTATCAAATGCATCTACCGGCTATGCCATGAAAAATATTAAGAAGCGGTTAGCACTATATTATGATAATAATTTTGAATTCAATATCTACAGCTCAGAAGGGGAAAGCACAATTATTGAAATCATTATTCCAACAGAAAGCAAAAAATTTCAATGGAGGAATAGCTGATGTTTAAACTAATGATAGTAGATGACGAGCCTAATGTAGTATCCGGTATAAAAAGCGTAATTGACTGGGCCGGCAATAACATTGAAATATGTGCAACGGCAAATGACGGAAAAGAAGCACTGGAGCTGATAAAAAAGGTTAGTCCGGATATCATCCTGTCAGATATTAAAATGCCGAATATGACAGGCTTGGAGCTAATACAAAAACTGCATGAAAGCGGAATAAATTCAAAAATTATTTTTTTAAGCGGTTATGATGATTTTGATTATGCAAGGATGGCTCTTAGGTATGGTGCCTGCGACTACTTATTAAAACCATGCATGCCTGATGAAATATTGAAAGCGGTTCTTAACGTAACAGATATAACAGAAAAACATGAAACTGCAAAGGACGATAATTTTCCGGCAACAAATAGAAATATCAACATAGTTTTAAGAGCTGTCCTGGATTACATTCACGAAAACTATTTCCAGGATCTGAATCTTACAACGGTAGCAGATAAAGTATTTATCTCCCCCAGTTATTTAAGTCTGCTGTTCAAGCAGCAATTAGATATAAATTTCGTTGAATACCTTAATAAATATAGGATCAATATGGCTAAAAAGCTTCTTTCGGATGTTAAGTATAAAACCTACGAAGTAGCATATAAGGTAGGTTACAAGAATGAAAAATACTTCTCTCAAATGTTCAAAAGGTATACAGGCATAACACCAAGGGAATTCAGGAATTCCTTGCAATAGCATTTATTACAGAAGGGGCTGTCTCTAACGGGGGACAGTCCCTTTAATTAATCTTGCATTACCGCACTGCCAATATTACAGATATAATAAAATTCTGAACTTTTTTAATAATTTATATACTTACAATGTATTTGAAAAGAACTTATTATATAATTAAGAACTGATGAAGTGGGTTAAGTGCGCGCAAACTTCTCATTATTCGGCTTATGTATAAAAAAATAGTTAGGGGGACTAAAATGAAAAAGGGTTATTTTAAAAGGATAATAATCTGTGCATTGGCAGTTTTAATGGCAGCATCCGCAATTGGATGCAGTAAAACAGTGTCACAGGAACCTCTAGCCGACAGCAGTGAGCCTAAGGAGATAACAATCAAGTTTTTCTCGAACTTACCGGACAGATCAGCCGGAAATGGTAAGCTGGAACAGACTTTAATTGATAACTATATGAATGAAAACCCCAATATAAAAGTAGTAGTAGAAGCATTGCAGGACGAACCGTATAAGACCAAGTTCAAGGCTTATACAGCAGGAAATGAACTGCCGGATATCTATATGGTATGGGGACAGCCATCCTTCTTCAACCCGATTATGAAGGGCGGTTATGCTGCAGAGCTTAATGCCGGTGATTACAGAAGTTACAATTTCTTTGCCGGAGCTTTGGACGGCTTCAGTATGGATGGGAAGCTGTACGGACTGCCAAGGGGTACTGACTTGATGGTAATTTACTATAACAAAGCTCTGTTTGAGGAGAACAGAGTAAAGGTACCTTCTAATTATGAGGAACTTCTGGAGGCAGCCAAAGCCTTTAGAAGCAAGGGTATAGCTCCGGTGGCAATGAACGGCAAAGACAAGTGGGCAATGAATATCCTATTTCAGGACTTGGTGATAAAGGAAGGCGGAAACCAGCAGCTGATGACTGATGCTTTGAGCCAAAAGGTCAAATTCAGCGAAGACCCGGTACTGATAAAAGCGGCTCAAAGGTTCAAGGAGCTTACCGACATTAAGTTCTTCCAGGACGGATTTATATCAGCAGACTACGGTGCGGCTCAAAACTTATTTGCACAGGGAAAAGCTGCTATGTACTACATGGGATCATGGGAAATGGGAATGAAGACTAATGAGAATTTCTCAGAAGACTTTAGAAATAATCTTGGAGTAATAAAATTCCCGGCCATGGCCGACGGATTAGGTAAGGATACAGATTTGGCAGCTTGGAATGGCGGAGGATATGCCATATCATCAAAATCGGCTGTTAAAGAAGAAGCAGTAAAGCTGTTGAACTATATGATGAAGCCGGAAAACTGGGCTAAGAATGCATGGCAATCAGGCTTGGGCTTCCCCGCACAGAAGCTTGATGCATATATGACAGGCCAGGAGACGGATGTGCAAAAGAAGCTGATAAGCATATTAGGAGAAGCTACATCAACAAGCGGTACTCCATGGAATGACTGTCTGACTCCAAACTTCAAGACTGATGTTGAAACAATAATTCATGAGCTGGCTGCAGGCATAATTACTCCTGAAGAGTTTGCCAATAAGGTTGATGCTGCAGTAGCAAAGGAATCCAAATAAGTAATCTTAAGACATGGCTTATACTTTATAAATAACTGCATAGGATGCAGAATCAAAGAATTCGGAGACTATAGACAAGGAGTTCTTCTGCATCCTTTTTCATTCAAATAAATCAATATGTTAAGAATAACTATGAAGCAGGTGATATTTTGCATAAGCTGCTGAAAAATAAGAGAACCATTTTTCTTCTGGTTGCTCCTGGTCTGGCTGTTTTTATCTTTGCGGTTTTTATACCGATTATAGTAAGTATTTACTATGGAATGACTGATTGGGGCGGTATAGGCAAGCCGAATTTTATCGGGATGAAGAATTTCACCGAGATTATCTTCCATGATGAGGCTTTTTGGTATTCATTACGGAATGCTTTACTGTTAGGAGCTGCGTTTGTTTTTATTCAACACCCCATAAGCTTTATATTTGCCATAATGATTGATAAAATCGGGGGCAAGCTGGAAAAGGTATTTAGAGCGATATTTTTTATCCCTTGTGTTATATCTATTATTGTGACATCCAAGATGTGGGTCAGCATATATGATCCTCAGTACGGCCTCTTAAATAAGGTTCTGGATATTCTTCAACTGGGAGCTTTGAAGCAGGATTGGCTGGGTAATCCGAAATTTGTCCTGCCTTCATTAATTGTGATATTAATGTGGCAAGGCTTCGGTTGGGCACTGTTGATATATTATTCCGGTTTAAAAGGTATTCCCGAAGAAATATATGAAGCAGCCAGGATTGATGGCGCGGGTACCTTTAAAATCATTACCAGTATTACTATACCTCTAATGAAGCCTGTTATTAGAGTAAATATTATACTGGCGGTTATTTCAGCATTAAAACAGATGGAAACTGTTTTCCTGACTACGGGAGGAGGCCCGGGATCGACAAGCCAGTTTCTGGCGAATTACCTCTACGTAAAGGCTTTTAATTCAGCTCAATATGGTTATGGTAATGCTATTTCGGTTTTGTTTGTTATTGTTTGTCTCGTTATGACTTTTGTTCTGAATAAGATGTTCAAATCCATCAACGCAGAGTATTAGGAGGTGGCAGCGTGAAACCAACACCTAAAGTAAACAGAGCCCCTATTAAGATATCCAGGATATTAATGATTGCATTGTTGTCTATAGTAGCTGTCGGACAGTTGTTTCCCTTAGTCTGGCTGGTTAATTTTTCGCTGCTTAAAAGCGGGGATCTCTTTGGAAGCCATATATTAAAGTGGCCTGATGAACCTCAGTGGCAGAATTATGTAACTGCATGGGTAGACGGAAAGATCCCTCAGTATTTATTAAACAGTGTAATTGTAAACGGAGTGTCAGTATTAGCGACTGTTATTCTTGCTGTTGCTATGGCATATGCCTTTACCAGGATGAGATGGAAATTAAAAAAGACAATATTAACCTTTGTTCTGTTAGGAATGATGATACCGATACACGGTACTTTGCTTCCCAACTATATTGTATTTGGGAAACTGGGGATATCAGACAGCTATGCCGGCCTGATCATACCTTATGTAGCTTTTAATTTACCCCTTGCGGTGTTTATTATGACCGGGTTTTTGGAATCCGTACCAAGAGCTATAGAAGAATCTGCGGTTATCGATGGCTGCGGTATTTTTAGAATAGTATTTCAGATTGCGCTTCCTCTTCTGAAACCGGCAGTGTCAACAGTGGCTATTATGACTTTCCTGAATACCTGGAATGAATTTATAATGGCTTCAACATACTTATCCAATGATATATATAGAACATTGCCTTTTGCAGTTTATAATTTCTCCGGACAGTATGCTTCAAATTACTCGGTTCAATTTGCTGTAATGAATATGGTAGCGATACCATCATTGGTATTTTATATAATATTCAACGAACAGATAACCAAGGGAGCAGCTGAAGGCGCATTAAAAGGTTAAAGAAATGGAAGGATATGAGTGAGATGAAAAGGAAAGTTTTGCCGGAAGGCTTCTTGTGGGGAGGGGCAGTGGCAGCTAACCAGTTGGAAGGCGGCTGGAACAAGGACGGTAAGGGGGTCAGTGTTGCTGACGTTATGACAGCAGGTGCTCATGGGGTCATGAGGGAGATTACTGAAGGGGTTCTGCCGAATAAATGCTATCCTAACCACGATGCTATAGATTTTTACGGGCATTATAAAGAGGATATTGCTTTGTTTGCAGAAATGGGATTTAAGTGCTTTCGAACAAGCATAGCATGGACACGGATTTTTCCAAATGGGGATGAGCTGCAGCCGAATGAAAAAGGGCTTCAGTTCTATGATGATATGTTTAATGAGCTTTTGAAGTATGGAATTGAGCCGGTAATTACCCTGAGCCATTTTGAAATGCCATATCATTTGGCTAAGGAATATGGCGGGTGGATGAACCGTAAAGTGATTGATTTCTTTGTGAAGTATGCATTGACAGTTATGGAGCGGTATAAGGACAAGGTCAAATACTGGATGACCTTTAATGAAATCAATAATCAAAGAAATGTATCAGCAGATATTTTTGGGTGGACATGTTCGGGAGTTAGATTTTCCGAGTATAAGAATAAGGAAGAAGCAATGTACCAGGTGGTTCATCATCAATTGGTTGCAAGCGCGCTTGTAGTCCAAAAGGGACATGAGATAAATCCGAACTTTAAAATCGGATGCATGTGTTCTTTTGTGCCCGTTTACCCTTATTCCTGCAAGCCGGAAGACGTTATGCTGGCGACAGAATGTATGCATGAAAGATTCTTCTTTGCAGATGTTCATGCAAGGGGGCATTATTCCGGATATGCTCTTAAGGAATGGGAAAGAAAGGGTTATAACATCAAGATGGAACCTGAAGATATCAGTGTATTGCAAAAAGGAAAGGTGGATTTTATAGGTTTCAGTTACTATATGTCTAATGTTGCTAAATCAGATATACATAAGGATGTCAGCAATGCCATGGATGGATCAGCAGAATACTCTGAGCCCAATCCATATATAAAAAGCAGCGGCTGGGGATGGCAGATTGATCCCATAGGTATCAGGTATGCTTTGGTCACTCTATATGAGAGGTATGAGCTGCCGCTGTTTATTGTTGAAAATGGGCTTGGAGCAATTGATGTGATAGAAGAAGACGGAAGCTGCAAGGATGATTATCGTATTGAGTATTTGAAGGCACATATTCAAGAAATGAAAAAAGCAGTTGAATTGGATGGCGTTGATTTGATGGGGTATACTGCATGGGGATGCATTGATTTAGTGTCATTTACAACCGGTGAAATGAAAAAACGCTATGGATTTATTTATGTAGATAAAAACAATGATGGTTCGGGAACTTTGAAGCGGAGCAAAAAGAAATCCTTTGACTGGTATAGGAACGTCATTAAAAGCAACGGAGAGCAGCTGTAAAGGCATCAAATCATTTTATAGAGGGGATAAACAGAGTGGAACGGTATGATTTAGGCATTGACCTTGGAGGAACCTATATAAAATATGCCCTGGTAGATGAAGAGTACAATATTGTAGAAAAGTGGAAGATTCCCACAATAAGGTTTGATACCAAGGATGAATTTTATGATTATGTATGTGCCGGCGGGAAAGGCCTGGACGCAGTCAATGCAATCGGGGTGAGTTCCCCGGGGCTTATTGACCGAATGTCTAACGTAAAGTCTTATGCATCGCCCAATGTACGGATTATGTACGGTACCAATGTAAACAATGAAATAGCAAGGCGGACTGCCAAAAAAGTTGCCACCATCAATGATGCAAAATCCGCCGGCCTTTGTGAACTGAAAATAGGCAATGGAAAGGGCACAAAAAGCTCAGCTTATCTTATTATAGGAACCGGAACAGGCGGCTGCCTCTGCACTAAAGATGACGTAGTTTATGGACATGATGGTTTTGCAGGAGAATTTCACTTTCTGCCATTCATTGACTATAGAGACAATACTGTAGGGATGCTGGGTGATAATGCCTGTATGCGCGGGCTTATCAAGTTCTATAACAGCAAGGCACCTGCAGGATATGTGTTAAACAGCGGCGAGGAAATAGTGAAGCAGTATTTGCAGGGAGATGAAAGAGCAAGGCTTGCCGTTGAAGATTGGATAAAGAGCATATCCGTTCAGCTGCTAACTATAGCGGTGTTTTATAATCCGGAGGTAATATGCATCGGAGGCGGCATTTCAGAAGAACAGTGGTTTATTCAAAGGGTGCAGGAGAGCTTTACTGATATCTGCTTAGCCCAGTTTCCCGGAGCAATGCCGATAACAACGGAAATCAGGCGATGCAAATATAATAACGATGCAAATATTCTGGGAGCTGTAATTAATGTAAGAATGAAGAAGCAGGTTTAGATAAATTTTATATGACCGGGAGGCTGAATCCCGGATTATAAAGAGATTGGTTACCGTTGATGCCCAGTCTTTTTGTTTGCATTGCTTTTACATCTCATATATC
>JAGOLK010000088.1 GCA_017994115.1 Clostridia bacterium
GATACTATAAACAGGTATGACCTGATTGATATGAACATATACCAGTCCAACATATTCCATACGAAAATGAGGATAAGGGATCTGGATTTGAACAACTATTTATTTGAGATAGAGGAAGATGACTTGAGTCCAAAGGAGAAAAAGGAGATATCAAAGAAGCTGGACAGGGAAATTACGGAGATATTCTATGGAATCAATCTTCCTAAGATTTAGTATAAGACTTATTATTATATACAAGAAGAATGGAGAGTATAATGTTTAATGTCAAAGAATTTGTATGCTGTGCGGTAAGCAAGCTTTATATCCCTCCGGAGCTTGCCAAAACATCCGAAAAGAAGCTGCTGCATATTTCGGATACCCCTACCAGCTTTTACCCTGAGCTTAAGGTGCTTATAGACAAGATTAAGCCTGCGTATATAGTTCATACCGGTGATTTGACGGATAATATTAAACTGGCGTTTAATCCCGGCCTGATCGATGAGCATGAGAAAGGAATAAAGGAACTGGCATCCATATTTGATGCCTCCGGAGCAGAAATTATTTTAGCTTTGGGAAACCATGACGATTTTGATATAGACAGGCTGTATTTGTATAAAAGCCGGATTATCAGGGAGGCTGAAACAATAGAGATAGAGAACAAAAGCTTCAGGATAAGCCATTTACCGGAGGGTATTATTAAAGAGCCTGCGCAGTACAATTTATTCGGTCATGATTTGACTCTGAAATACGGGCTTATTGATGGCAACATATACTTTAACGGGATTTCATATATTAATATAATCGGATTGGAGTCCGGAAGTCATACCTTGTTGTGCTATCCGTGCGGAATAAACAATGCAAGGCTGGGAAGAGGAAAGGTCGGATTATAAATGTTTAGTTTGATTAGGGGCGGGCCGAAGCTGCTGCTTTTTGAGAGCGCCAGTACTCAGGATTTGAGTAACTACTTTATTCAGGAAAAGAACGCAGAGGTTTATGGTTTTAACGAGGTATTTGAACAAGCCGGAGAAGATCATACACTCATATTTATTGTTGATAAAATTACAGATGTGGTTGATTTGAGTAGAGCAAACAATGTGCTTTTATTGACTGAAGAGCCTGATGTAATATTGTGTAATCTTATAAACGATAAAATGAGTCATTTAGTTACCAGATCACGTATTTCCATAAGATTGATAATTTTGAGGGCTATGGGGGACCTGGACAGGGTAGTTAAAGAAATCAGCATGGATTACAAATGTGTGGAAGGGAGCTTACTGCAGATACTCGACTCTTACAATGAAAAAGGTACCGCAGTGGCAATAACAGATAAGCCTTTACACCGGATCGTAAGCGGAGAAGACATATTTAAGAAGGCTTTGTTCATTGAAGAAAAATACAGGCCGCTTATGAGGGGGCTCAG
The DNA here is from genome assembly GCA_017994115.1 of Clostridia bacterium. Classification (GTDB taxonomy): domain Bacteria; phylum Bacillota; class Clostridia; order Lutisporales; family Lutisporaceae; genus BRH-c25. The sequence goes on from JAGOLK010000088.1 coordinate 1,400, forward strand.
ATCCCGCGCCCTGAAGTATCTGAACAGCGGACTGGGGAACAAGGATTGGTATGAGCTTGAAATAAGGATATTTGACAGATACAGTGAATATGAACTTCATTACGAAAGGCTTCTCAAAATAATGGATTGGCTGGAGCTTGGAATCATACTGGGAGAATCCTGGGGCAAGGATTATCCGAGACCTATGATGTCGGTAGAGGTATATAGAGTCAGGTTTTTTACCTTTTATCAACCGATATATATTAAAAAAATATTGCTGGGCTTGGAGCTGCTGGACGATAATACAAGAATAGTGGACTATGATTTGTATTTCAACAGGAAAAAGCTGAATTGGTCTGATGCGGCGGATGAGGGCATAAAAGCGAGGCATTTAATAGGCATAAAATACCGGAAAGAAATATTATCCAAGTTAAGCAAGAAAGAAATTGAAGAGCTTCATGAAATGGAAGAAAGGATATTAGCGACCAGAACAGATTTTTAGGCTAATGTTGTTTCTGCCGCTGCACCAATGGTGATACCCCCCGAACTATGGACTTACACCATGCATATACTGATAGTAAATGTGTATGGGAGTGAGTTATTTATGTATGATGATGAAAAAGAAGATATTGAATTAGATTATGAACTCTGTGAAAGCTGTCCGTTTCACAGGCAGCGGCCGCCTTTTTTCGGACCGCAGTTTCCGCCGCCTGGGGTTGGACCTGGTGCTGGTCAAGGCCCTCCTTCAGGGCCGCCGCCTTCTGTGACACCGCAGCTTGGAGGGCCGCAGGGGGTAGGAGTTCTGGCAGTTGATCCCGGGTCAATAAGAAGATGCAGATTCAGGTTTGTTTACTTACAGCTCAGAAATGGCAGGGAATTCTGGATATGGCTGACATTTGTGGGCAGACGCTCAGTTTCAGGCTGGAGGTGGACGGGACGCAGGTGGGTATACTTCGGAGTTGACCTGAGGCAGATAGAAAGCTTCTATTGCTATTAAAAGGTATAAAAGATATGTTCAGCAGCTTTGCAGGGCATATCTTTTTATTTTGCGAAGAATTTAGCTCCCTTATTGATGCCTCTGCATATTGTGTAGTAATTACATTCTTATATAAGGAGGAGGCTCAATGGGGATTACACTTACAACGCTGCATTGGGTGTACTTGATATTTATCCTGCTGGTTATTGCCTTCATTGTAATGAGAAAGGATACCAGCTTCATCTGTGTTGCCGGAATTCTCGTTCTGGGGTTTATCGCAACCTCCACAATCACTCATTCGGTAACCGGGGTCTTTAACAGTTTTGCATATGCTATTAAGGAACTATTAGGGACAATATTGATTATTTCGATTATTTACGGAATGAGTAAAGTATTGATGAAAACAGGTATTAATGAAGCTATGGTATACCCATTTACAAAACTGATACGTACTCCGACCCTGGCATACTGGGTTATAGGCATACTGATGATGGTCATTTCCTGGTTTTTCTGGCCCTCTCCTGCTGTTGCGCTGATGGGGGCAGTACTTCTGCCGGTCGCACTTAAAGCAAAGCTTCCCGCCATGGGCGTAGCTGTGGCTATGAACCTTTTCGGCCATGGCATAGCATTATCAGGAGACTTTATTATCCAGGGAGCGCCGAAATTAACTGCCGATGGTGCCGGGATACCTGTGGTCGATGTGGTAGCGGCCAGTGTGCCATTGGTAATCATTATGGGTGTAGTCACAACCATCGCTGCATTCTGGATACTTCGAAAGGACTTGAAGTCCGGGGCATTGAAGGTTGAAGAAGAAACCATGAGAAAAAGCATGATTGTACAAATCAACGATGGTAAGGCAAGTATGAAAGAAATACCTCCTGTTGTAAAAAAACTTCTTGCTGCGATGGTACCTGTACTGTTTGCCATAGATATATTGATGATGTTCATTTTGAAGCTTCAAGGCGGGGATGCAACAGCACTAATTGGCGGAACATCAGTACTGATATTGATAATTGTATCTTTCTTTGCTTATAATGCAGATCCTCTGGGCAAAATTACCGAGCATTTAATAGAAGGATTGCAGTTCGGCTTCAGGGTGTTCGGACCGGTTATTCCTATTGCAGCATTTTTCTACTTGGGCGATTCGGCTATAATCGATATATTCGGCAAGGTGCTTCCGGAAGGCTCAAACGGGCTTGTAAATGACCTGGGTGTTGCCTTGGCAGGCATAGTGCCGCTGAACCGGGGAATCGGAGCTGTCACAGCCACAGTCGTCGGCGCAATTACAGGACTTGACGGTTCAGGATTTTCAGGCATATCCCTTGTCGGGTCTATTGCAAAGCTGTTTTCTATAGCCATAGGCACCGGAACGGCAACGCTTACAGCCTTAGGTCAGGTTGCAGCCATCTGGGTAGGGGGAGGCACTCTGATACCTTGGGCAGTAATCCCTGCGGCAGCAATATGCGGAGTCGACCCCTTCGAATTGGCCCGCCGCAATCTGAAGCCTGTAGTAATAGGGCTTATAGTAACTACAATAGCTGCCATGTTTTTAGTATAATCTCACATAATTCAGCTGCATTTGCGGCTTTTTTTCTTGTCATTTGGAAGAATAAGAAATAATATATATACATATCAGAAAAACCGGAGGTTATGTGAATGGAAAAGCTTAAGGCAGTAATAATCATGTTAATCTGCACAGCAGTAATTGCTGCTGCAGGATGTAGTACGGCAAACAATAAGGAACCTGATGTAACTGAAATACCCAAGCTGAAAATCGGAGTAATGCCCGCAGCAGACTCCGCGCCAATATTCCTTGCTGAAGAAAAGGGATATTTCAAGGAACTGGGACTGGATGCGGAAATACAGGTATATACAAATGCGGCTAACAGGCAAAGTGCCCTGCAGAGCGGAGAGCTTGACGGTGCCATGGTGGACTTGATTGCATTTGTGAATAATGTACATAACGGCTTTGATATAAAAATCACCACAAGTACTGACGGAAGCTTCCCGTTTCTCGTAAACAAGGATTTTACGGAAAAGAAGAATATCAAAGTAGGAATGATGGAAGTGAGTGTTACAAATTTTCTGTCGGAGGAATACTTAGGGGACAAGTATGAAATGGAGAAGGTATATATCAACGAGATTCCGGCAAGGCTGGAGATGATAAAAGCAGGGAATTTGGACATGGCCAATATTCCGGAACCTATGGCCTCCATGGGAGAACTTAACGGGCTCAAAAAGGTTGTCTACGAGAATAAGGATGACTTTATGCCCGAGGCAATGGCCTTTACAGGAAAAGCCCTCAAAGAGAAGGAAAAGGCGATTGAATTATTCCATAGAGCCTTTGACAAAGCCGTAGACGATATAAACAGTGATGACACCTTTGCACGGGAAGTGCTGATAGAAAAACTGCAGCTTAAACCGGAAATAAAGGATAAAATAATACTCCCCGTGTATCACAAAACCAGGCTTCCTGATGAAGCTTACATCCGCAAAATTGTGGAGTGGGTTGAGAAAATCCAGAATATTAAGGTGAATGTAAAGTATGATGATATGATTGAAGGGAAGTTCATTAATCAATGATAGAAGTTAACAACCTGCAGGTGTCTTATGGAAATGTGCGGGCGTTGGACGGAATCAGCCTGAAGGTAGAGCGCAATGCCACCTGCGCGATAATCGGGCCTTCCGGATGCGGAAAGACTACGTTGCTTTATACGTTAGCGGGGCTTATCAATCCGGAGGAGGGCACAATATATATCGGCGGTGAAGAGCTTTCCGGCATAAGAAGAAGCACCGGAATAATACTGCAGGACTATGGCCTTTTTCCATGGAAAAACGTCTGGAACAATGTTGCTCTGGGCCTGCAGGTAAGAGGTGAAACCAAAGAAAAAATCAGTGAAATCGTAAGTAATATACTTACAGTGCTTGGAATCGGGCATCTTAGCTTCAAATATCCCGCAGAGCTGAGCGGAGGAGAAAAACAGAGGGTGGCAATAGGCAGAACCCTTGCAATGAAGCCTGATCTGCTATTGATGGATGAACCTTCTTCAGCCCTTGATGCCATTACAAAGGAGCATATACAGAACCTTATTCTTAAGCTGTATAAAAGTGCTCCCCTGACCATGGTCATTGTGACTCATAGCATTGAGGAGGCTGTTTTCCTTGGGCAGAAAATCATAGTAATGGGCAGGGCAAAAATAAAACACGTGCTGGACAACCCTTACTTTGGTGATGAAGAGCTTCGAAGCAGGATGGAGTACTGCAAAATATGCCTCGAGGTACGTAAATGGATGGATAGGGGGGAATAAGTTGATAAGAAGCAAAAGCCTTTATGGAACAATGATGATTTTTCTTTTCTGGTATATATTGCATATAATGCTTCAATCCCCTGTCATACCGAGTCCCTTTGCTGCAGTATTGAACTTTATAACGATACTTCCCGCGGTGCTTCTGCCCCATGTACTGGCCAGCTTGGCCAGGATAATTGCTGCAGCAGCCTTTTCCCTGCTTCTGGGACTGCCTTTAGGGCTGCTTACAGGTATGAACAGTAAAGCCGACAGGCTTATAACACCCATAGTATATATACTTTATCCAATACCAAAGGTTGCTTTTCTGCCGGTATTGATGATTTTATTCGGACTGGGGAATGCGTCCAAGATAATTCTTATTTCAATAATAGTAATATTTCAAATAATTGTTACTACCAGGGACGGAGTACATGAACTGGGAAAGGAATACTTTCTTTCCGCTGAATCCTTGGATATGAGCAGGGCGCAGCTGTACAGACACATCATAATTCCGGCAATAATGCCCAAAATAATAACAGCCTTGCGGCTTACAGTGGGAACCGGCATTGCGGTGCTGTTTTTCAGTGAGAACTTTGCCACCAGATACGGTATAGGATATTTTATAATGAACAGCTGGGT
>JAGOLK010000089.1 GCA_017994115.1 Clostridia bacterium
GGCATAAAAGCTTAGTTTGTGTTAGCCCATAACACCCATATATTCCTATAAATACAAAATTAAGTACGAAAGGAGAATCTAACTTAGCCCACAAAAAAATCTGTCTTGACAGATGGGGGCACTATACAGAGCCTGTCCCCTTGGCGGAGCTTCGCTCCCGGTGAAGAGGTGTGGTTGCTACTTAAGTCAAACTATAGTATTGCATATCTTTGCAACCCAAGGCACGCATACTCCCTGCCCTTGCCCAACGTGCCGCAGCGTGAGCGCATTGTTATGTGATGTATGGTGCCCCACAGAGCCTTGCCCTTATATCATTCTTGCCGTTTCCGGTACTCGGAACCTGACATGAAGTGATTATGTATGTATTGTCTCTTTCGGGTTCAATTCCTAACAAACTCCGCATAGGAGTTTGTACATTATCAAACAGGTATGCAATAGACACTTTTACACAGATATTATTGATATAAATTAGTTGCATATTTTGCACAATGCACTACGAAGGTATTATACGTTATGAGTTATTTATTGTTTTTTAAGTATTTCATGTAAACAAGGTAATTAATACCACTCTGCTTACTATGTTTTTCCTTAATACGTAAAAACTCAGTATATCCAAGTTTTTCATATAACTTTACAGCATTTATATTCGTGTCTGCAACCTCTAAGGCATATACACAATAAGGGGTAGAATCAAATATATAATTCATTATTGCTGTTGCTACACCTTGCCCTCTAAACTTTGTTGAGGTAGCAACAAACTCAACCATACCCATACCTTTATCTATTTCAAATGGATATGACTTTTCTTCAAATTCTCGTTTAAGTACAGAATATGTAATTGTTCCCATAAAGAATCCCATATGTTTTTTTAGTTCCTTACTTTCAAGATGTATCGATGATACCTTTCCATCTGTACATGCTGCAATTCCAGCAATCTCATCATCAATTACAGCAACATAAAAGACCTCAAGATTAAACATATGGCTAAAGGCTTTTGTAAGTTTATCTTTGTCCTTTGAAAAAAAGTTCAGCCATTGAAAAAAGCCATCAACAAATATTTTACTTATTTTCATTTTCGTATCATTTCCAAATTCACTGGCACAAAGAATTTTCATTGTATAGCCTCCTTTTTAAAACAGGTTTTATCTTATAATTCCAAACTGATATTCATTATAAGAATATTACTTCTATATAATTAATCTGCACCATATGTCAGATAACGGGTTCGCACTCACGACATCCCTGAACCGGATGTGTTTGGCAATAGAAAAATGTATAAATCGGCAGCTTTTTTGTGCAGATGACACTTGCCAACTTTATCGGGGTATTAGTTCCTGTTCATAGCTTCTTTTAATCTGAAGCTGTCGCCGGTAAACGTTAATATATGTGCATGGTGGACTAGTCTGTCTATCAAGGCTGCAGTCAGCTTGTTATCTCCAAATATACTTGTCCATTGGCCGAATTCCAGGTTAGAAGTTACAATGACGCTCTGCTGCTCATAACAATTTGCAATTACATTGAACAGAAGTTCTGAGCCTGTCTGACTGAATGGAACATAACCAACTTCATCCAGGATTAGGAGGTCAGCCTTCCTAAGCTTGGCTTGAAACCGTGTCAGCAGTCCTTGACCAAACTTCTCCTGTAGAACTGCAACAAGTTCTGCTGCACGATAGAATTGAACTCCTATTCCTTGTTGACAAGCTGATACTCCAAGGGCTATAGCCATATGGGTTTTCCCTGTTCCGACTGCACCCAACATCAATACGTTTTCCTTCTTTTTAATCCACTCTAAGGATTGCAGCTTTTCACGGTTGCAGCTGGTTGGGAAGCCTATATTATCATATTGGTATCCATCAAAGGTCTTAAGATGGGGAAACATGGCCTGATGAACCAACTTATTGAGTTTGGAACGTTTACGGCCTTCCAACTCGGCATTAAGTATTTCCTCTGCTATACGTATAACATGTTCGTCCTTTTGAAGCTGAACTGCTTCTGCAACATGTGCAAGCCTTAATTGACGACATATATCTGAGAGTGTTTGACTCATATATTTTCACCTCCCTTCGCCAGTAAATTATACCGGCTTAAGTCCATAGTCATTTTTCGGACTTCCGGAGGCGTATAGGATTCTTTTAATGAATCTCTATATGTATCGGATAAAGGTTTAATAAGTCCCAGTTTGGCAGTAACCAGCTCAATAGGAGGTTCTTCGCCTAAGTTTTTGAGAACTTGTTCTATTTCTATTACGGTATAGTTGCCGCACCAATGAAATACAGCATGGAGACGCTCTTTACGCAGTTGCAGGTCTTCGGTTTTAATATATTGCTGCAGCTTCTCCGGCAGCATTTTAACCAAATGAGCATGACTGACGCTTCGAGGCTTATGTATATAGTTCCTGAATGCCTCTTGCCAGGGTATTTCAGTTTTCTTTCCGGTATATGGACGTGGGAATGTGGTAAGCATACGATGGAATTCATCTAAGACATCAACCCGATCCCACCAATACCTTAGTAGTAAAGTACTATCCGGCTTAACCTGGAACAGAGGGACATTGGTTCTATCTACTTTGATTTCACCATACGAATTCACTTTCGTACTTTCGAGCCGATATACTTCAAAATCAGCTTGAGGCAGCTTGCGTAGCTTTGATTGCTCCTGTTGCCATAGTTCGCTTATTAAAGTTCCTTTGCCATAATGAGGTCGGCTCATATCAGCTTGGGCCTGTGTGTCCAGTTGTTCCGCCAGCTTTTCTTGTGACTCAAATAGCGGTATGGGAACACACCAGTTACGTTTACTGTAGCCACACTTGTTTTCAACATGGCCCTTCTCATTACCTTTGTTAGGATTACAGAAAACGGCCTCGAAACGGTAATGGGAACAAAATCTCATAAATGCATCTGTCAGCAGTCGTTCACCTTCCGGTTTAATGGATACAACTGCAGCAGAAAGATTATCAAACCATATTCGTTCAGGAACCCCGCCTGCTTTCTTAAAAAGAGTTTTTAAACCTTCAAGAAAGCACTCCTGGTTTTCTGATGGAACCGGATGAACAAAGGCTGCATTACTAAAGGGAAAGGATAGAATCAGCAGCTTGTATTCTTGCAGACACCCATCACGGCTTACTTGAATCGTAGTAAAGTCAGCCTGAGCTTCTCCTTCCGGGTGATCTAACCGTTGATATGCTGTTGCTTTTTCCAACTGCATCTCACTACGGCGTTTAGCGGTATATGCTGTAACTGTTCTAAGACACCCTTGGTAACCATGATCATCCCTAAGGATTCTGTAAATTTTAGCACCGGTATGACGCTGCTTTCGTGGCATAAGGCTATCTTCAAGAAGCAGGGTATCAATTATTTCTTTATATGGTCCTATGACGGGCATCTTATGCTCCTTATGCTTAATTGGAAGATTCCAATCGTCACGGTCAGCGTATTTCTTGGCTGTACGCCAATCTATACCTATTGTCTCAGCAATTTCATTAATATTTGCTCCTTCAATTTCGCGAAGGAATCGGATATACTGTTGTTGAGGCACTTTCAACATCCTTTCAAACCCCTCTCGTTATTTGCTTCGTCACAAACAACGATACGGGAAAGTTATGAAGTTGACAAGTGCCTTAGCTTTAAACTAAGCCGGTAATTTTACTATGTAGTTTTTGGCTGCCGAGTTCTGTATTTTTATTATGCCATATACACCGGACTCACAGAGCCTGTCCCCTTGGCGGAGCTTCGCTCCCGGTGAAGAGATGTGGTTGCCCTGCTCCCACTCCAGAGCAAATGCATCTGGCAACCCAAGGCACGCAGACTCCTTGTCCCTGCCCTACGTGCCGCAGCGTGAGTGCATTGTTAGGTGACGTTCTTTTTCCTTCCTTTTATAAAAAACCCTGCAAACATTATGATTGCAGGTAAATATCTAGCTTTTTCAGATTGATTATAAATCCAGCGCCTAGCAGAATATCCAATCCTAAAAGACCATTGATATCTTCATAAATATAGCTCGTAAAATCTACTGAACAGTCGCTGATGCTGTATTCACCAACCTCAACCTTGTCCACTTTCTTAACGAAGGAATACTCCTTCCCTCCAATACCATGAGAAGTGACAATTTCATCCTCCCCACTTATCCATATACCAATTTCATCCACACAATCTTGGGCTAGCAAAGAATGTGAAGCACCAGTATCAATTACAATATTGTCAATCTGCTTCACTCTTCCTTTATAAGAAATTTTAATGGTAGTAAAAAGTAAACCATCTCTAAATTCAATGCGCATTCCTTAATACTCTCCTTAATCCAATTCTTGTTCTCAGCTTTACCACTAAAGTATCATTTGCAGTATGGTAAACTAAAACATTATCCTTGGATTCTAAAAGTTCTCGAGTAGCTTCATCATCAGATACAGGCCCAATAACGGCTATTTCGTCAATATACTCTTTATCGTTCTCTACATGCGATTTCAGAACCTCAAATTTAACAAACTGATTAGGGTAAATTTTTCTAACTTCGTTCCATTTCATATGAAACACCTTCCCAGATTTTAGTATATACCTAGTATATCATAAAAGCATATTCATCAACAGTGAATCTGTGATTATTATAGTTGGAAAAAGGATGTCTTATAACGGTTTCGCACTCACGACACCACTGAACCGAACTCTGGATCCCTCCCCCCTGGCGGAGCTTCGCTCCCGGTGAAGGGGTGTGGTTGCTACTTAAGTCAAACTATAGCTTTACAAATCCTTAGCAATCCAAGGCACGCTTGCTTCTTTCCCGCGCCCCCTTGCCGCAGCGTGAATGCCTTTCTATATAAAGTGCCACGCCTCCAGAGCCAAGAGCCGCACGGATGCGGCGGCCTTAAGCAGACACTTACCTAAGTTTTAAAATACAATGCTATTATAGTCCCTAATAATCGCGCTATTTTTACTTTAAGCCAGCTTGATTCAATGTTAGTATAAAACACACAGTTTGGTTCAAGCCATCCTTTATTGCTCCAATATGCATAGTCAATAGTATTATGCGAATCTGTACTCTCTTGCCAGAGTTTTTGTTGTACTTTAAATACAATGAGCGAATAAAGTGTGGGCTTATAGGCTTTTTGATTCTTTATGTCACTAATTAACTTATTTGCTATCTTACTAATTTTGCTATGATTACGATTGTTTATTTCTTCTATTTTCATCAAAGCGCCTGTACGAAACTTATACTGTCCGCTAAGATATGCTCCCCATGCCATAATTGCAAAACTAATTGTCCTTAGCGCATGATTTGTTGACCCAGCTCCCGATGTCGTTATAATCACAGCTATCTTGCCTGATAACGCTGGCCTATGACAATAAAATGCCATTCTATCAATCCAGTTCTTCATAATACCATTAACATCTTCTACATAAACTGGGCTTGCAAGTATAACCCCATCAGCTTCAACCAGTTTTTCTCTAATTGATAATAAGTCATCCCCTAACGGGCAAAATTGTTCTCCTCTGTCAAAGCATACCCTACAGCCAAGACACATTTTGAGATTAGCTTGTCCAAGATATACTCTCTCAATTTCTATTTCTTCATGCTGTGATTTTGATACCAATTGAAGCTGATCTTCTATTAGGCTAATCAAATTTTCAGTATTTCCATTCTTTCGACAGCTACTAATTACTGAGGTTACTTTCATGGCAATACTCCTTTGATAATAATATGTAGAAGAGACAAATCAGAATTTTTCCAGAGGCTTCCTTACATACATCCGCGCCTGAATAGCGTCGCATGCGTGATATTACATATAACGGGTTCGCACTCACGACACCACTGAACCGGACCCTCAAAGCCCTTCACCATGGCGGAGCTTCGCTCCCGGTGAAGGGGTATGGTTGCCCTGTCCCTGCCTCCAAAGCAAATGCAGCCGGCGACCCAAGGCACGCATGCTCCCTGCTCTTGCTTACCGTGCCGCAGCGTGAGTGAATTGTTAGATGGTGGATAATGCCCCCCATCGCCCTACTAAATAAATGATAAACACCGTTTTCGGTATCTGGGACCTTTCTAGGGTCGATTATGTATGTATTGTCTCTCTTAGGTTTAAATCTCTAACAAACTCCGCGTAGGAGTTTGCACATTATTAAAAATTTGTGTCAATACTTTGTGAAAATGTCACCCTAAAAGTGACTTAATTATCGTATGAAAATGTCACTTTCAGTAGGAGAAAAATTTTTAAGGATCCCGGTTGACAACGAGCCTCTCCTATATGATGATAA